>DATGXG010000048.1 GCA_035299085.1 Bacteroidales bacterium
ACTATTGGAATAAAGATATTACCCCCACGGATACGGAAATCGAAAACAAAGTCAGTATCTATCCGAATCCGTTTAGCACTTATCTGAATATTAGCGGAATCAAGGGATATGCGGAAATAGAATTAATTGATCTCTCCGGAATTGTCAGGTTTCACAAGAATATTAATAATTACGGGCAAATTCCGGTTGACAAGTTAAGTCCAGGCATATACCTTTTAAAAATAAAAAGTAGTGATGGAACCGTTACAAAGAAATTAGTTAAATGCGCAGGCTGAAACTATAAACAATATCACCAATAACTTGTCTTTAAGATCATAAAATGCATTTACCTCATAAGGACAGATTATGGCAACACATATTCAGAAAGAAAAAGCTGATCTATTTCTAAAGTACCACCATGACAATGAAATTCTCGTCCTGCTGAACTCATGGGATATTGGCAGTTCAAAATTAATTGAAGCTTGCGGCTATAAAGCAGTTGCGACCACAAGCATGGGAATTGCCGCGTCATTAGGGTACCCCGACAGCCAGGTAATCAAATTGCCCGAGATGATCAGTGTAATTACCGGCATTGTCAATTCGGTGAAAGTTCCGGTTACTGTTGATATTGAAGCAGGCTATGGTAATACCCCGTATGAAATCATTGAATCGGTGACTAAAATAATTTCAACAGGTATTGCCGGAATTAACATAGAAGACAGCAATAACTTAAGTCCGGTATTAACGGATGAAAAGGAGTTCTGTGAAAGGATTTCATCCATACGTCAATTATCCGATTCGCTTGGATTTCATTTGGTGATCAATGCTCGGACTGATTCCTTTTATACTTCCACGGGTTCACACCGGGAGAAATTATCTGAATCGATAAAACGAGGCAACAAATACAGGGAAGCCGGTGCCGACTGCATTTTTGTGCAACCAGTGTGGGATAAAGAAACGATTTCCACGTTGGTTAAGGAAATTAATGCACCCATTAATATCCTTGCCAATCCTTCAATAGGTGAAGGATTTCCTCCTTCGGTAAGAGAATTGCAGGACCTGGGTGTCGCCCGTTTAAGCCTCGGCTCAAGCATGATGAAAGCCACGCTGGCATTAATTAAAAAAGCAGCTGATGAAATCATGCATAAGGGAACCTATGAGGTGTTGTCCGACGCATTCACCCCTCGTGAAAAGGCTGCATTGGCTTATAAAATGGCGATCGGGAATTCATAAACTTATCAGCCTGTTATATGTTATTAATCAAATCAGTTAATTGTAATGTTATGGCAAAGAAATATTCAGATAAAGCGCAGGACAAGATTGGTGAGGTAATGGAAGAATTCAAGGAGGGTAAACTCAAATCAGGCCGGTCAGGGAAGAAAGTCACAAACAGAAAACAGGCTGTTGCCATTGGTATCAGTGAAGCACGGAAAGAAGGGGATAAAGTACCCAAAAAGAAAACAAAATAATTAAGCTGGTGATTCAGGCAGTTGCTGTCTCTTTATCAGCAATGTGTGCGCCTTCAAGGGTAAAATAAAATGACGTGCCCTTTCCCTCACCCTCAGAATCAAGGCATATAGCCCCTTTATGGACTTCTGTAATTCTTTTTATCAGGGCCAGACCTATGCCGGTACCTTCACTTTTTGCGTCCAGCTTTTCAAATAATCCAAAAAGCTTGTGATGGTATTTCGGATCGATTCCAATGCCATTATCTTTAACGAACAACACTACCATATTTTTACTCTTTTCCAGGTATGAGCCAATTTCTATAACAGGTTTGGGCTGTTTTCCCATAAACTTGGCAGAATTGTCGATCAGGTTCTGGAATAATTGTACTAATCGCTGCTCATAACCATAAAGTGTGACGGGCGGACCGGTGAGTTTGATTTCTACCTGGCCCTGGCGGAGTCGGCCTGCCACCAAATCAACAGCAGATTGTACAATTGCCTGCATTGAAATTTCGGTTTTCGGGTCTTCCTTTCTTCCGATTCTTGAAAGTTCGAGTAATTCATCCAGCAATAGGCCCATTTTATCTGCAGCATTCTGAATATAAGCAATATCCTTTTCCTGTGAATCTTTATCTGAAATCTCGATATCCTCTTTCAGAAAAGAAGAAAAAGACTTAATTGTGATTAAGGGACTTTTCAAATCATGGGAAACCGTATAAATGAACCGTGTAAGTTCTTCATTTTTCTTTTTAATTTCCTCTTCGTTTTCCTTTAAAATATCCTCATCCTGTTTGCGTTTCGAAATATCAATGATTGATGCAATAACAAATGTCCCTTCGGATGTAGTCATCGGATTTAACCCAATTTCAACAGGGAATTTTGAACCATCCTTATGTAAACCATACAAATCGCGGCCGGCGCCCATTGACCTTGTAACGGGTTCCTTAAAAAAATCCTCACGGTAGTGTTCGTGATTATTCCGGTGTTCCCCGGGAATAAGCATTTCAACTTTTTTTCCCAATAATTCCTCGCGTTTATAGCCGAACATGGATTCGGTTTTTTTATTCACGAGGGTGATATTACCCCTGGCATCCACCACTATAAATCCATTGGGTGACGCCTCAACAACCTGCAGGTAGGTTTCAATTGTAGAATGCATAAAGCAGAATTCAATCAGAATCTTAACAGGAACGAAAATATATTGTTCAGGATGCGAACTAATATCTTTCCTAGCCCCCAATTCCGTTAAAGCTTCCCTGCCCAGGTTTATGATTGACAGTCTTATTCAGATCGTAGGTGAAACTCATCATAAAATATCTATGCGGCGAATTGGTAACCGATCTTTCAATGAAATTCCGGCTTGTTGCCTGACTTACACCAATAGTCCTGTTCAGGATATTGCTTACTGAAAACCTGACTTCACCCCTCATGCTTTTAAAAATAAAACAAGAGAGATAGGCATTCAAAATCGGAATTTCCTGCCTGTAATCATAGGTCAGATTTTTGAACTGCAGGTAATCTGATTTCACATTAACCAGGAACCTATTCAGAAATCTGCAGCTAACATCAGCTGAATAGACCCTATTCATGTATTGCTGTTCCGGTATGCCGACACCGAATGTTGATGATTGGCGGTCCATTTCAACCTTCAGGTTCACATTCAGGTTGTCATCAATATTCAGATTATATTGGATATTTCCCTCAAAAGAACCGGAATGAACCCTGATTAAAGTATTATTAATGATTGTGAGACCGTTATTCGTTCTTATTCCGGTTCGAAGATTGAACCGGCTACGGATTAATTTAAGCGGAAAGCCGACATCAACCTGGGTGAATCCTGATTTTTCATATTTCACATTTACGGGGGTTGTAACAGTAACCAGGTTCTCGTTGATTGTCTGTGAGCTTGAAAAGGCATTCATCCTGTAATCGGCCTGAGCCAGGAAAAAGAAGCTGAAAAACCGTGAAGGTGAGAAGAAATTATACTGTGTCCTTAGGGTATGATTATAGGACGGTTTAAGACCGGGATTACCGGTGAATATATTCAGGGGATCACTGTTATCCACTACAGGCTGCATCTGAATTAAAGAGGGTTGTTCAGCCTGAGTCGAATATTCTATTTCAAGGTGGCGGGTAGAGGTGAAATCATATTTGAAGCCGACTACCGGTAAAAAATTGAGGTAATTTTTATTGATCCTTGTATCATTTGACTCAACGATTCCAGACATATCCGTTTGTTTCAGAACTCCGCCCAGCTGAAAGTTATAATCCTTTTTTACAAACCGGAAACTCAGGCCTAATGTATTATAAAGGTAAGTACTGCTGAATTGATTGGTAAGTGCTGTGTCAACCTGTTTTATTCCTTTATTCAAATCAAATACTTCCTGGTTAACATCGCCATTTTCAGCAGCCAGACCATAGGAAACTTCATAGTATTTACCCTGTCCGATCCTGTCGGTATATGTGATTTTACCGTTGCAGTTCGTGTTGTTATTTGTCCTTTCATTTAACTGGTTTTGCTTAATGGTTTGAATGGTATCACCATAAAAACGGTTTACTGCATTCAATGAACCGCTCATATTCTGAGCAACCACATCGGCTTTTAAATCGATTGAAAAGGTTCTTCCCTGCTTTCTGAATTTGTGCCTTAACAGGAATTCAGAATTGGATCTCATTTCATTACCCGAAGAATTCAGGCTCCTGTGGCTGTCATTAACCGGGGAATCACCAGCAGTATTGGCTGATACGGCTGTTTCATCAAGCTTAGTGGCTGTAATATTAAAAGCCGTTAACAATTTGAAACTGTTAAATGAATCGAGCTTTTGATCAATTGTTAAATTGAGCCGTTGATTTGTATTTTCATTGAACTGAATATCATCCTGATCAAAGTTAAACTCGTTTCCCGGCAAAAAATTCCACCGTTCCGTTTTGGTTTGAAGATCCTGATTAATTGAATTTGCAAAATAACTGGCATTGACATTGGTCTTCCGTCCGAAATCGTGATTGATATTTGCACCGCCTGCATAATTTGTAATGATTCCTTTTGAATTTCCTATATCGAGCGGAACACCGTTGAGATTGTTATTCTCATCAAGCCTGACAAGGAATTTAATTCCACCGGCCATCTGTTGCATGGCACCGCTGAAATTGAGGTAATCTTCCATCGAAAAACCCTGTTCATTAAAGTTTCCCGCCATTCCAAGAAATGACAGCTGGTTTCCTGAATTGAACCGGTTTACACTAAATTTACCCCTGAATCGATCATTGGTTCCGGCCCCGGCAGAAACGTTACCGAATAGCGCCTTCTTCCTGTCCGCTTTAAGTTTAAGATTGATTGTCTTTTGTTTTTCGCCGTCATCGATGCCTGTAAAAGTTGCCTGTTCCGATTTTTTGTCGTATACCTGCACCTTTTCCACGGCATTGGCCGGAAGGTTCCTTGTAGCCAGAGTGGGATCATTCCCGAAAAACGTTTTTCCTTCAATTTCAATTTTTTTTACTTCCTGCCCCTGAGCCATAATTTTACCATCCGATTTAACCTGTATCCCCGGCATTTTTTTCAGAAGGTCCTCGACGTTGGCGTTGGGATTTGTCTTAAAAGAAGACGCATTGAATTCAATGGTATCCTTTTTTACAACAACCGGAACTCTCTCTGATATCACAGTAACTTCCCCGAGAGATTTGTTTTGTGCAGAAAGCTGAATGTTGCCCAAATCAAGGATGTTTCCGGGTGAAGTCGTTGCAATGGTTTTAAAATAAGTCCTGTATCCCACGAATGAAATTCTCAGCAAATAGTTACCCGGCTTTACATTTCTGATTGAAAAATTACCTTCAGTATTGCTGGTGGTAAAATCAACCAATGTTGAATCACCCGGGTAAAGAAGAATAACCGTTGCAAACGGCAAGGGTTGGGAAAGACTATCGTGAAGCTGGCCCTGAATTGTGAAAGATTGAGCGGATAGAATAGAACCGGAAAACAGAATGATGAATAAGGCTAAGTATTTCATAAGTAGTGTTTTAGTCTGTTAGTCTGTTAGTCTGTTAGTCTGTTAGTCGAACCGGATGTCATGCTGAGCGGAGTCGAAGCATATTTATTACCGGATGTCATGCTGAGCCGAGTCGAAGCACTGAGCGTTCACAGCCAAGTCGAAGGGAGTATCGAATAATATTTTGGATCATAATACCCTTCGACTCCGCTCAGGGGTGACTGCGGATCACCCGCCGATCATGACATTGCCTCCGTTTTTCTTCATTCTTTCCATTTCATCGAGGACAAGCTTTTCATATTCCCTGCGTGTCATAAGCCTGCCTCCTTTCGGTGCTTTCAGTTCGTTCTTTTTTAATTCACGAAACTCAATATTTTGAGCTGATACCGTACCGCGGCCATTGTCGATATCCACTTCGAGTATGGCGCCCGGAAGGGTATTGGCATTGTCTGGTCCCAGGAAAGGCCTCAGGTCGGTTGTATACCATGCAATCAATGAAGGATGAACCGAATCACCTTTCCAACTTGCCATTTTACAGTCGTAACCAAGGATTTTTTTTGTATCCGTTCCTAGTTTCCAGGAACCGATTTTGAGTGAATCAGTAACCAGGTACTTCTTTCCCAGGAATTCAGTTTGCTCAATTGTATTCCTTTGCTGAACATTGGAATACATAATAATTTCAGGTGCCTTAGCCCTGAACATTTTAACCCCGTTAGTGAATTCATCATCCTCATCATCCGGCAAAGGGATGTACAAAGACTCATTCTCATTAAAAATGAGTTGCTGACGGCCATTAATATATTGAGGCTCCTGATCGTCTTCGTTTTTCATCATGAGCTTCATTTTCAATTCATAGGTTATCACACCCTGCTGTTGTGAAAAACCAGGTTGAGGATTAGTTAATCCGGCAAAAACCAAAACGGGTAAGATGTAGCTTTTCATTGCTTTTTTTTCTGCAATGATAGGGACTACGGGCTCAAAACCAGGTTTATGAAGCTGTATATAACGTTAATTAAGGTTAACGGATAACGATCAATTTAATGATCATTCTAATTTTGTATTGAAATGAAAACATCAAAGAACCTGTTGGCTATTGTTTTGATGTCTGCCAGCACAGCATTGCTGCTGATACTGGAGATATTGTGGCTCAAAAATGCATCAAGGACTGAAAACGCGAATTTTACAAGAACTTCCTATTTTTTATTCCAGAACACAGTGATGGCATTACAGGACAGTCTCAGGGTGCAAACATTTAATCCAGTCCCCCCTGGCAGACCGCCGATAAATAAAACCAATCCCTCGGGCAGCATCCATGATTCCAACAAGGTTACGAATAACAGGATTGTTCAAAAGCTCAATGATGAAAACAGAGCACATGAACTGAAACCGGAAAAAATAACAAGGTTGCTGAGGTTTGTTTATTCCCGATTTTCGCCTGAAAAATTTCCCGAGACATTCCAGGTAAAGATTACGGGTGATTCTGTAAGCATGAACCGTCTGAAAAACCAATACAGCAGGGAATTACATAATGCAGGCATACAATTGACTTTCAATATCTCCGTTTTCAGGGAAAACAACCGGAATTCAGGATGGGTATATTCCATCCATTTTTATAACATGGGCAAATATGCATTTAAAAAAGTGATGCCCCAGGTGGTATTTTGTGCAATCCTGACCTTACTGATTACTCTGTCATTTATTTCATTGTACCGGAATATAAGATCAAATCAACGTCTTATGGAGTTAAAGAACGATTTCATAAGCAATATTACCCACGAACTGAAAACGCCGGTTGCTACGGTATCAGTCGCCATTGAAGCGTTGCAGAATTTCAGTGTATTGAATGACCCGGCAAAGGCGATGCAGTATCTTGATATTGCCTCAAAGGAATTGAACCGGCTCGATATGATGACAGGCAGGATTCTTAGTAATTCGGTCGTCGAAAATAAAGGAGTGGAATTCAAAAATGAACCGGTAGACATGAAAAGGCTGGCGGATCATGTAATTGATTCGATGCAGCTTGTTTTTGAAAAGAAGAAGGCACAGGTTAAACTGGTGGCTGAAGGTGATTCGTTCATTGTTGCCGGCAGCTCCCTGCACATTATGGATGTCATGTATAATCTCATTGACAATGCCCTGAAATATGGTCAGGCGGGAGTCAGAATTGATGTGGATCTTTTTTCTGATGGCAGGGATATTGTCTTTTCTGTTAAAGACGATGGTCCGGGCATTTCTCCTGAATTTCAAAAAAAAATATTTGAAAAGTTCGGCAGGATCCCCGGCGGTGATGTTTATAAAAAAGGTTACGGGCTGGGACTTTATTATGTAAAACAGGTGGTTGAAAGACATAAGGGGACGATTCACCTGGATAGCAAGCCGGGAAAAGGAAGTACATTTTCTGTCCGTTTACCCAAAACGAATGAGTAAGGTTAGAATATTATATGTCGAAGATGAACCGAGCCTTTCAAGGATAGTCAGTGAAACTCTTGAAGGAAGCGGATTTGAAGTGAATCACACTGAAGACGGAATCAACTCCATCGATATTTGCATCCGATTCAATCCTGATATTTGTATCCTGGATGTCATGCTTCCCGGTATGGATGGCTACAGCCTGGCGAAGAAACTGCGTATGCTGATGCCTGATGTTCCCATCATATTCCTTACAGCTAAAATTCAGACTTCGGATGTAACAAAAGGTTTCGAGTCAGGCGGGAATGATTATATCAAAAAGCCATTCAGCATGGAAGAACTTATTGCCAGGATCAACAATTTGCTTGAACTCACCAATAACAGGCGGAAAACAGCAAAACGGGAAATCCTTATAGGCAGCTATCGTTTCCTTCCGAACCGGTTTGAATTATGGAAAGACGGCGATTTACGGAAATTGTCAGCCCGTGAATCCGCTCTACTTGAAATGCTTTATCAAAGCAGGAATTCCACATTGTACCGGAAAGACATACTGCTCAAGCTCTGGGGAGATGATTCCATCTTCAACTCCAGGAACCTGGATGTATATATAACCCACCTGCGGAAATACCTGGCAAAGGATAATTCGATACAGATAATAACCGTGAAGGGAATCGGGTACCTGTTTGTTTGTGAATAGGGAGAGGGGGCATCAATTCTTTCTATCATACTGGCAACAACCCGGCAAATAATTGTAAGCCTTTTCGTCTGCCTTGTACTTTTCAGTGTCATAACCTACAGCGGCAATTTTTTTCTGAATGTCATCGCTGGTGACTTTGGACGGATCATAAACCACTGTTAATACTTTTGTATCCGTATTCCAGGTTGCTTCGGAAACGCCTTCAATTTTAGCAGCTTTTTCGATCTTTGTCTTACATGATCCGCAATTACCGGAAACTTTTATAGTTTCGGTCTTATTGCCCGGGGCGGTTGGATTAGCCTGAACCATAGAACTGAATAATGCTATGGTCAATATAGCTGTGAAAAGCACTTTAATTCTATTCATGTGAGAAATTTTTAAGGTAAATATAGGTATTTCTGAAATTGGTACAAGAAACTTCACCTGGCTTATCCTGGTCTTAGGGACTATAGGGACCATAGGGACTATAGGGACCAAGAGGCCTGGGCTTAATTGAACGCTGTTTTAACTTCTGACAATGAAACACCAAAAATTGAAACTGCAATAAGATTCAGCTTTTCTTCAGGGCCGGTGAAATGAAATACCCGCTGGATGTGCTTAATGCTGTCGCCGGCATTCAGCA
This sequence comes from Bacteroidales bacterium, assembly GCA_035299085.1. Taxonomy (NCBI): domain Bacteria; kingdom Pseudomonadati; phylum Bacteroidota; class Bacteroidia; order Bacteroidales; species Bacteroidales bacterium. Next base: position 9,139 of record DATGXG010000048.1, read on the forward strand.
AGGCCGCCGGTGATGAGCTTTCTATTTCAAAGAAAGGCCCCATCACCGATCCATCCTCAACCGGTCCGTCATTGTATGAATTAATCACATCGCCTTTTAATGGATTGTCCTGTTCGCCCCATTTTGAATTCACATATTCCACAGGCTTATCCGGTTTTGAATACCAAAGCACGGTAAGTACGTGTTGTTCGGGGTCATAAGATCCGCAGTAAGGTAAGGCACGCATGGGAGGAATTCCTATTTTTCCGCGCTGTTTACCGTCGACTTTAAAAAAGAGCTTGTCTTCTCCGATTTTTAGCCTGTCAGCCGGCACTTTCCCGAAATAATCATCGTGAACTTTAACTCCCAGGTCCTTTTCGGACCCCGGTTTAAAAGGTATAAAAACAACTCCTTTTTCAGAAGGATTAAACATGGACAATATCCATACGGAAAGGAAGCCGTATTCTTTTTTCCAGTCGTTGCTGCCTTTATTGATGAGAACATTACCCGATTGATAGGCAACTGCTTTCACTGAACTATCTGTTGTAATGCCAAGTGATTTTTCAATTTCATCCCGGCTGAATATTTTAACCGTCCGTTCAATACCAATGGTCATCGGGGTACCGGAATAATTATCCAGGACAAAATCCTTTTTAAAAGAAACAGCGTTTTTCTCCTGTTTTGCTATTTCGAAAGGTTCAGTATCCAAAGCCGGCGGCACCTTCCAGTTTTCAAACACCTGCGAAGTACCCTTTTTAAAATATATTGAAAACGGTCCTCCTTCAGGTCCAAGCCATAGCCTTTCTTCTCCACCGTAAGGATTGAACTGGTCGCTTACTTTTGCTGAATCAAAAAGCCTGTAGTTGATCCATCCGAAGCTCAACCCATTCTCGCCGTCAGCCGAACTTGTCATTACCCTGCCCTGCAGACCGGGTGCCACCATGACGCAGGCGCCTGATGAGGAATCTTTGAGAATTACAGTTTCAATTGAGTGCTTTGCAAGGAAATCAGCATCGTAGCCGAATGATCCTTTAATGAATGTTTTTGTCATTGTCGCAGATTTAAGATCATTTCTGCCTGAAGTATTGCAGCCGATTATGAAAGGAACAGTTAATATATACAATAACCAGGTATACCGGTTATGTGCATGTGTTCTCATTTTATGTTGTTTTATATTCCGGAATTAAATATAAAGCGGACCAAAATTTGAACAGGCCCTGTAATCAGCTCCTTCAGGGTCGCTCCCGAAAGCTGCCCACGTGGCAGGACGGAATATCCTTTCATCCGGAACGTTGTGCATGCAAACCGGGATACGAAGCATTGATGCCAGCGTAATCAGGTCTGATCCTATGTGGCCGTATGATATGGCGCCATGATTGGCACCCCAGTTGGCCATAACCGAATAAACGTCCTTGAATGCACCGGTACCCGTAGTTGCAGGTACAAACCATGTGGTAGGCCAGGTCGGATCAGTACGTTTTTCCAATATGCTGTGAACATCTCCAGGGAGCTCGGTTGTCCATCCCTCTGCAATCTGAAGTACAGGTCCCAGCCCTTTTATAAGATTTATGCGCGACATGGTGACCGGCATTTCACCGGCAGTGCGGAAATGTGAAGAATAGCCGCCTCCCCTGAAATAGCCTTTGTTTCCCGGACACCAGTCGGTATTTTCAAGGCATTTCTTCATCTCATCTTCTGAGATATCCCAGTATGGTTTCATAACCGGTTTGCCGTTTTTATCATGCTGTTGTGCTGTAGCATCAAGGGTTGTAGAGCCCGAATTAATGAGGTGAATGAACCCGTTGGATGCCAGTCCGGTAAGCGTTTTTCCGGTAACCCTTTTAACGGCATCGGCACTCCAGAATGTTCTGACATCAGAGAATATCTGTGCCGTATTGGTGAGCAAATGACCGAACAGCATGGATACACCATTCAGGCTATCGTTTTCCGTTGCAAAAATATAAGCCTGCCGGATTCCGTTCCAGTCGAATGAAGAATTGAGAATGGCTTCCGTAAAATCGCCGTTGGGATAAAAATCAGTCCATTGCCTCTGCCCCTGGAAACCGCCGGCAATGGCGTTTCTTCCTTTGGATTCTTCATTGAAGCCCAACCCGGACAATTCCGGATTACCCACCATCAGGTCGCGGCAGATGAGGGTCATTTTAACAACGGTTTCCCACTCCCAGTCTTTTCTTTTCCTGTCGGATGGATTCTGGTTAGGGTCGGGACCTTCCTTACAATTGGCTTTAGTCCATTTAAGCGCTTTTTCATATTCCTTTTTGTCGAAAATCTCAAGATCGAGGCGCCTGCGGATTTCCGACATATCGACAAATTCTGTCCGCATTCCGAGGTAATCAAAGAAAAAGTCAGGGTTAACCAGTGAACCGGCTATGCCCATGGAAACAGAGCCCAGCGCCAGGTATGTTTTGTTTCTCATTTGGGCAACGGCCAGCCCTGCCCTTACGAATTGCAATATTTTTGATTTTACATCCTCCGGTACGTTTGTATCGTTGGCGTCCTGGACATCCCTTCCGTAAATGCTGAATACAGGCAGGCCTTTCTGGTTATAACCGGCAACTGCCGAAGCAAGATACACGGCTCCGGGCCTTTCGGTACCATTGAGACCCCATATGGCCTTCGGTGTAAGCGGATTTGAATCCATCACTTCCATCCCGTAACACCAGCAGGGTGTAACAGTGAGCGAAACACCCACCCCTTCTTTTTCAAACTGATCGGCACATCGTGCAGCATCCGCGATTCCACCGATGGTGGTTTCAGAAATAACACATTCCACTTTATCACCCGATGGGAATCGCAAATTCTCTTCAATGATGCGGGCGGCATTTTTAGCCATGTTCATGGTCTGGTTCTCCAGTGATTCACGAATTCCGGTCTCACGTCCGTCAATTACGGGACGAATTCCAACTTTAGGCAGCCTTCCAATCAATCTGTTCTTCATGTAGTCAGTTTTAATTAGGTTATCTCCGTTATTATCCGAATTACGGGAATTTAAATTAGAATGAATTTCTCAATATCAATTAAAATTATTCCTTTATTTTTAAAATTGAAATGAAATATATCTAGAATCCTTTCTTCGGAAGTATTTCGCTTTCGTCAACCGAATGTCCGGGTCTGTCTATAGTTTTTCCTGAATTAAATGAGTACCCAAGCTTAAACCAGAATAACGGCCTGCCGTGTAATTCAATTTCCCCGCTGTAACGGCTTGACAACTCCCCGCTTCTATAATCTGAACCCTGGTAAGTGAAATTCCGGCAGAAAGGAAGCGCCCAAGAAACACCCAGTTTAAGCCTTTTCTGAATTGTTTTCTCCGCTGACAATATATACAGCGGATCGCTGAAAGCATAAGACCCTATTGAATTCCGCGGGGTTGAGCATTGCAGTACCATGGACATACTGATATCATGCCTGAAAGCAAATATGGATGAAAAACCAGGCTCAGCAACGATCTGATCCTTATCCGGAATTGAATAATGTGATGCTGTGCTATTGGCTCTGGAATGATTACTGTATATTTTAAGGTAAGGGATAAAGCTTAATGATTTTCCGATTTTAAAAGTCCTGCTGACCAGTATGCCGAATTGGTTTATTTTTCCGGTATTATCCGTCAGTGATCCGATCATTACCGTATCTTTTAATAAACTTAGATTTCCCAACACATCGGAAACATGATCATAAAAAAGGCGGAGAGAAAAATAATTGCTTTTCATTCTTCCGGCATACTCAAAAAAAATTGTCGTCCTGCATTCCGGCTTCAATGAAGCATTGCCTTTATGAAAATTATAAAGATCGTCCCTTATTTCCACAGGATTAAGCTGATATAGATTAGGCCTGCGTATGGTTCGATTAATGCCGGTTTTAAAATTCCGGTCGTTTGATATTTTATAACCGGCCAACAGAAAGGGGAGCAAAACAACATGGTGTTTGCTGAAACTATTTTTCAGAACATATTCTGAGTATTCAAGACGTAGTCCGGAACTTACATTCACCTTCTGCCGGTTATAGACAGCACCCATGTATGCAGCATACACATTGTCATGATAGCTGAATAACCTGTTGGTATTCTCTTTCATATTACGGAGTGAAATCCTGGTTCCGGCATTCATGCCAAGATGTTCACTGAGCCTTGCATTCGCATCGGTTTTCAGACTCAGGGAATTCATAGAGGGTTTGCTGATATTCAGAATTGCAGGAATATCCGAATCGTTATTTAACGTTGTAAACCGGCTTCTGTAAATACCGGAGTAATTATACGAAGTGATATCAACTGAAAAATCATTACCGTTTTCATTAAAATTATGTTTAAAAAACAGGGAATAATACGTGCTCGTGTTTTGGTCTTTGCTGTATCGCAATGCCTTCCATTCTCCGGAACCATTTTGCATGTTACCGGCCCGGCCGGAATATTTCTGGGAGTATGGATTATAAAAAGCATAAAAGTTTACCTGCGATTTTTTGTTTAGCTGAAGGTCGAATCCATAATGAAACCGGTATGAATTCGTATTCTGCCTTATAAACTGGTCGGAATTGTTTTCATAAACAAGATTGTTATAACGGTAATGCTGACGAAGACTTTCATGCTGGTCAAACGAGATGTTTTCAGCATTGCAGGAAGTATAAACTGTGAATTTCTTCAACGCAACTTTTACTGTATAATCAGGATGAAGATAGTATAAGGAAGAATTGACCGGCAGTTCAAGATTAAACTGACCGTTTAATCCGATATGGTTTCTTTTGAGAATAATATTGACGACACCTGTTTTGTCTCCGGAGTATTTCGAAGAAGGCATATTCTGAATTTCGATCCGGTCAATCTGGTAGGGCATGATTTGGGTCAGGTAACTATTATCCCTTTCAATTCCATCAACCAGTATCACCACATCCCGGCTTCCTTCCAGGATTATATTCCGGTTTAAATCGACCTGGACGCCGGGCACAAGTTTCAGCACGTCAATACCGTTCGAAGAAACGGTTGCCATTTTATTCGTAATATAATACAAGGTCTTTTCCTTTTCCGCTTTACCTTTTAGTTTGTCGGCAGTAATAACGGTAGCGCCCAATTCTATGCTTTTTTCGCGGAGATTTATGACGCCTGTATTTAACCTGTCCTGAAACGACATATCCGCAGTTTGAGAATACTGGTCATATCCGGCCATAGATATTACGATCCGGTATTTTGCAGATGGAATTCGTTCAATATTGAAGCATCCTGTTGAATCACTGATTGCGCCTTTGATTAAAACCGAATCAGGCAACCTGAACAAGCCAATGCTCGCATATTGAACCGGTTCACCTGATCTGGCGTCCGCAATTTTTCCCGATATAAAACTCTGTGAAAAAATCCCTAAAGAAAGATTAAGGAGTACAATAGAAATAAAACAGATTTTCATGGCTGATTTTTTTTGTGACAATTAATGCCACAAAATGAAGGATTACCGCTATGAATGCCAAAAAGCCGGGATATATGGCAACGATTTGTTACAGGCGAAAAGAGTTGTCCCGATTTTTGTTACGGGTGGCAAGTATTCTGTTATGAATGGTCATTCATGCCTTTATGAGCCTGCCTGAAGGTCATTCATAAGCTGATCAAACAGGCCGATCCTTTGCCTTGATACAGGAATCTCAGTCTCTGTTCCGTAGAGTTTAAGCTTATATCCCAGGGTATTTCCTTTTTTCAACCTGATTTTCTTCATATTCACAAGGAACGCCCTGTGAACCCTAAGGAAATAACCGACTGACACTAATTGCTGCTCAATGTCATTCATTGAATTTCGGATAACTTCTTTCCGGCATTGGCCGTCTGATACAAGATGAAAGACAACATAATTCCCTTCCGATTCGATGAATAGTAACTGGTTGGGATAGAAGCTCAATTCTTCTTTTTTAAGGCGTGAATTTATATGGATCAGGTTACCGGAAGCATCCGGTTTATCGGTTGTGCTTTCTGGTTTAAAGTTCCGGGTAACCTCTTTATAAAGTAAGTATCGGTAGTTAATCAGGCTAAAGAAACCAAATGGAATTATACCGATCAAAAATGCGGCCTTACAGGAATCAAAAAAAGTAGCAAAATTCCAGCGATCTGCCGGTTCTTCAAGGAGAAACCCCATTAAATAAATAGTAATCCCTGTCCCCAGCAAGACCAATATCACTGACAGGAATTCCTTTGAAACATTCCATTCATACTTATCGGAAAAATAAGGTAAAGCCTTGATCAGCCTGATCAACAGAAACGCACACAATGCTGAAGCCAGAAAATAGAAAGCCATCGTGACAGGATAGCTGAATGAACGGGAGCCGTGGGTTTCAAGTGGTTTATAAATTACAAGAAACACAAGGCAAATAAACAGGAATAACAGTGAACCAAGAAGCGGGTTTTTCAGAATAAAATTCTGGGGATACCGTGTGGCAAGCTTGTTAATGATCTTTGACTTCATTAGTTGAATCAGGCAGATTTTTGCCTGAAATTTCGCAATTTATTTTAAATAACTTTGTAGTTGCTAATACTAAAACCAATCAAATGAAAAACCTGGTAGTAAAAAATGTCAATTCTATTGAAGCACAAAAGATAAACAGGCCCGGTACTGAATTTTTTGTTAAGTCAATCATTTCCCAGGAAGATATTGCCAAACTTCGGGCGAATTTTGTTGAAGTTGAACCCGGACATTTTGCATATAGCTATCATTACCATGAAGCAAACGAGGAAATTTTTTACATAATAAGCGGAAAGGGCACCGTGAGGACAGCTGAGGGAAAGATTGAGGTTAAGGCCGGTGATGTTATAGGTTTCCCCACGGGTGAAAAAGGAGCACATGTTATGATGAATGAATCAAAGGATGAAAAGCTTGTATATATTGATATTGGCACCACTATCAAACCTGAAATCGTTCATATGCCGGATACAAAGAAGTTGATGGTGATCGGCAGTGAGGTTAATACGTTTGATGTTTGAGGTTGGATACTGGATGCTGGATGCTGGATGCTGGATGCCGGATGCTGGATACTGGATACTGGATACATAGCCGTCATTGCGAGTGATCACCCCTATTTTTTAGGATCACCCAATGATATGACAACCATGGCTTTCACAAATAGCTACGAAGTAGCGAGATCTGAATAACCGCGGGTGAAACCCGTGGATTATGATACCAGCAGACAAGAACCCTGAAAGGGTTCAATTTCAATTATGCATAATTCAACTCTTTCAGAGTTGTTTTCGTTATCGTAGCACCGTACCACGGGTTTCACCCGCGGTTATTCAAATTGAACCCTTTCAGGGTTATTCATTAACATACAACGAATTAAGAAAAGCCGTCATTGCGAGGAGCGGAGAATACTCTTGATTATAATCACATTGTTATGCGACGAAGCAATCTGCCCGCACTGGCAGAACCTTGCAAAGAGCACGTAATCGTACATCGTAAATCGTACATCGTAAATCGTACATCGTAAATCGTAAATCGTAAATCGTACATCGTAAATCGTAAATATTCTATACACTGATTACAAATGACGATTTGCTATTAAATAGAAAATCATTCGGATACTTTTAGTAATATTGTTTTCTAACTCTATTACAGATCATCATGACAAAAAAGTACTCCCTTCAGAAAGACAAAATCAAAATTCTTTTACTCGAAGGCGTTCATAAAAGTGCGTTTGAATACATGAAGGCAAACGGGTATACCAATGTACAGATGCTGCCGGATGCTCTTGAAGGTGATGAACTCCATCATCAGATAAAGACGGCCAACATAATTGGTATACGTTCACGCACTCAGTTGACAAAAGAAGTGCTGAGTCATGCAGAAAAACTGATTGCCATCGGATGTTTCAGCATTGGCACAAACCAGGTTGACGGGTTTGCAGCCAAGATGATGGGAATACCTGTATTTAATGCGCCTTTCTCCAATACACGATCCGTTGCTGAACTGGTTATTTCAGAGAGCATTTTGATGATGCGCGACATACCGGCCAAGAATGCAGCAGCCCACAGGGGCAAATGGCTTAAATCGGCCAGTCATTCCTATGAAGTCCGTGGTAAAAACATTGGTATTGTAGGTTATGGACATATCGGCTCACAGGTTTCCATACTGGCCGAATCACTCGGAATGAACGTCTATTATTACGATATAGAAAAGAAACTCAGCCTGGGAAAAGCTGTCGCCTGCAGTTCGCTCGAAAAACTTCTTGAAATATCACATATTGTCACCCTTCATGTACCGGAAACACCGTTAACCCGGAACATGATCGGGGCTAAGGAATTATCCGTCATGAGGAAGGGGTCTTATCTTGTAAATGCCTCCAGGGGTACCGTGGTGGATATCCCGTCACTCACTGAAGCGCTTAAATCAGGGCACTTATTGGGCGCAGCGCTTGACGTTTTTCCCCAGGAACCGGCTTCTAACAGTGATTCATTTGTGACTGAATTGCAAAATTTCGACAATGTAATTCTTTCACCTCATGTAGGAGGAAGCACCATGGAGGCTCAGGAAAATATCGGGACAGAAGTAGCTGAAAAGCTTGTCAACTACAGCGATACAGGCTCGACTATAGGTGCGACGAATTTTGTACAGATTTCCCTGCAGCCTAATCGTAACGTACAACGATTCCTTCATATTCATAAGAACGTTCCAGGCATGCTGAAGGAAGTAAACTACCTGTTTACTTCAAAGGGCATAAATATAGCTGCACAGTATCTCCAGACCGATCCTGAAATAGGATATGTCATAATCGATACGGATAGTAACCTGGATATCGGTTTCTTAAATGATCTGAAGTCCATTGAAGGCACTATACGGGCAAGGATGCTGTACTGAAATTTTAAACCGTTTCCCGTGTATAGTTGTTACCCCTTTGATAAAACGATTGTACAACTAACGGATAAACACCATGAAAAATTCAGTAAAACCCGTTCCACAGGGCTGGCATACGCTAACGCCCTACATCAATGTGAAAAATGCTGAAAAAGCAATTGAATTCTATAAAAAAGCTTTTGGTGCGCGTGAAACAGGCAGGATATCCATGCCAGATGGTTCAGTAGGCCATGCTGAGCTGGAGATAGGCAACAGCAAATTTATGCTTGCCGAAGAAAACGAAATGTGGGGAAACCGCAGTCCTCAATCATATGGCGGATCTCCTGTTTCTCTTTGCCTGTATGTTGAGAACGTAGATGCTGTATTTGAAAGGGCTCTTAAAGAAGGCGCAAAAGTTAAAGGAGACATGACTGTGAAAGATCAGTTTTACGGAGACCGGGCAGGTACTTTGACTGATCCGTTCGGTCACCAGTGGTCCATCATGACCCATGTTGAGGATGTTTCGTACGAAGAAATGCAGAAACGTTCGGACGCAATGTTTGCAACAGCAAAATAAATTTTTGGTTTACGATTGGACGATTTACGATTTACGATTTGTTGGACAATAGTAAATCTTAAATCACTAAATCTCTAAATCTCTAAATCGTAAATCGCTAAATCGTAAATCGTAAATACATTTCAATGTGGACCCATACCAAGGAAACCCAGGAGAAAATAACCCCGCAATTAGCACTTAAGTATTTAAAAGAAGGGAATTGCAGGTTCCTTAATAACCTGCAAACAGACAGGGATTTACTTAAACAGGTAAATCTCACAGCCGAAGGGCAGTTTCCATTTGCCGCAGTATTGAGCTGTATAGATTCCCGCACTTCAGCAGAACTCATTTTCGACCAGGGCCTTGGTGATATTTTCAGCATCCGCGTCGCCGGGAATGTCATCAATGAAGATATCCTCGGAAGTATGGAATTTGCCTGCAGCATTGCCAATTCAAAGATCATCGTAGTGCTGGGCCATACGAAATGCGGAGCCATCACCGGTGCCTGTAACAATCTAAAAACCGGTCACCTTACCGGTTTACTCCACAAGATCAAACCGGCCATTGACCGGGAGATAACGGTTCTGAAAGACAGAAACGGAAAGAATCCCGACTTTGTGAATAAGGTGAGTGTTAATCATGTTATGCTTACAATGGACAACATTCGGGCCCAAAGCAGTATCCTTAGAAATCTTGAACATCAGGGGAAAATAATGATTACCGGTGCACTTTACGACATTGATACGGGTGCCGTGAAATTCTTTGACTGACAGGAACATTTCCTGCAACCATCAGAAAGGAAATCTGTCTCTTAATCAAAACCTGAGTCAGATGAAAACTTTCTTATTGTTTATAGCAGCTTTTTTTGGTGGTTCTTTCATCAGTCCGCTGGCAGGACAGGAAAATCAACACTCACCGGTGCAGGTAAGCTTTGTTTATCCTTTAGGAACACATGGATACAAGAGTACTGCATACGTATTCGACTTCTCATTTAATATACTTACCGGTTATACTGGAGGGGTAGACGGTTTTGAACTGGGTGGACTTATCAACATGAACAAGGGAAACGTTTCGGGTTTCCAGGCCGGGGGCATTGCCAATATCACAAGCGGCGATGTATCGGGCTTCCAGGCCGCAGGGATCTACAGTATGGCCAAAAACCTCGAAGGAATACAGATTAATGGAATTTTTGGCAAAACCGATGAGTCAGGCGGAGTACAGATATCTGGTATAACCAATGTTTCAAAAGAAACCCATGTGGCCATTGCAGGGATATCAAATATAAATGCTTCGCGGGTAAATGGTTTACAGATTGCGGGAATCCTGAATACAACCAAAAGCATTGATGGTGTTCAGATAGGGCTCATCAATATTGCCGATTCATGTAAGAAAGGAGTTTCCATAGGACTTGTAAATATCATCCGGAACCGGTACTTTGATGAGTGGTCGTTTGATGTGGCTGACTATATGAACCTCGGGATCTCGTATCATTTAGGTACCAAAGAATTGTATACTATCTTCTCAGGAGGCTTCAACCTGGTTGAAGAAAAGCTTTGGGTGGCAGGATTGGGCCTTGGGCATGTGAACCAGGTTAGTCCTTCATTTTCAATCAGGCCTGAAGTAGTCTGTTACACGTATTTTCCGATGACTTATGTAAAGCCGCTGAGGGATACCTGGATTTACCATCTCCGGGTAGCTTTTGTAAGAGATTTAGGCAGCAGGCTTGCCATTTCAGCTGCGCCCGGTTTTTATATTTCAAAAAAATCAAACCGGGGAACTGAAGACGAATATGGCTACAGTCAAAGTCCGATCCCTGATTTTTTTGATGTAAGACCCGCAGGCAGTTCAAATAAGACGGCTTTCGGTTTCGGGATGGAATTATCGGTTATATTGAAATAGAATCCAGTCGTAGTGAACGGAAATGCTAGGCGAAGTTTTCAACTTCGTCTGAACGGTCGCCTGGCACAGAGTTGGTCAGACGAAGTCGGAGACTTCGCCTGGCAGAGACGAAGTCACAGACCATAGCCGTCAACTTAAGCTAAAATCCGCGTTAGCGGTTGAATTTGAACATATGAACTTATCAGTCAACGGTAAACAACCGTTGTGTTTACATTTAACCACTCCGTGGTTAGAAGTATTGTATGCATTGGATATTCGCTTACACCGGCTTTCAGCCGGCGCTATTCAAATTAAACCACTCCGTGGTTTAAACCATTAATTAACTGTACAGTTATAGCCTTAAGTTGACGGCTATGGTCGGAGACTTCGCTTAGCAGAGGATTCTCCCCGGCTAAGCGTAGTCTCCGGACTACGCTTGAATAATCATTTCAATTCGGATTCGGAAAATAGTAGATTGAATCGGTGTCCGGTTTTTTATAAACATCGATATTCAGAGCGTCTGAGGCCGGTCCGTCTCCGCCGGCATTGTGACCTGATACCGTAATTGTAGCTTGACCGTACCATGAGGCATTCCATGTTACGGTACCAGTAGTCCCGCTTCCTGAAACCGCACCGGCAGCCGCAGGTGAAAGCGACCAGACATAGGATACTGCACCGGTTGCACCGGTTGTAGTGTAAGGGGTATCCGGTGATCCACTGCACATCAACACGCTTCCAACCGGTGTCCCGGGTTTCCCTGGCAAAAGGCTGACTGTTACGGCAAGGTTTTGACTTGCCAGGGCACTGCAATTATTGAGATTGGTATAATTTACACCAACCCATTGTGCCCCGGATGTTATCCACTGAATAACAACACTGTCTGCTGAGGCGCCACCGCCGGCTATTACCTGTCCCCCTGCCGAAGCACTCCAGGCATAATCAGTCATTGCGGGATCAGTTCTGTAAACTGATATATCATTGAGATTTACTGTGGTATTGCCTGATAGAGAAGGAACAGGTCTGTCATAGAGCGTTACGGCAAGCGTGGAAAAATTGAAACTGCTGCCACACCCGTTTAAAGGATGAACTCTGATGGTACCGCTGACTGCTGAACCATTAAAATCAACGTTTATAGATGATCCGGTTGATGGACCATCAATAACGGCGCCTGCCGGCAAAGTCCATATATATGAAGTGGCATTGGCAACGGGTACAATGGAATAGGCTACATCCTGCGAAGAGCGGCAAACTGAAGCCAGTCCACTAATACTGCCGGGATCAGAGGGCAAAGCATGAACCGTAATCACAAGGGGATCGGACAACGGGCCTTCACCGCAAAGTGCATTACTTCCTGACACTGTAATGGTGGCCACTCCGCTGAACAAAGGATCCCATGTTAATGTCACCGAAGATCCGCTGCCGGAGAATGTCCCTGCAGCAACCGGGGCAACATGCCAGTTATAGGTTGTTGCATAGGCAGAAACTGTATTGAGTGCCGAAGCAGCACCATTCTGGCAGATGCTCGTATTTCCCGTAATTGAAAAAGGTTTCCGGGGTACTTTATTCACTGTGATTGTGGTGGGTAATGATTGCGGGCTCACACAACCATTATTATCCACGATTTTGACCCAATAGCTACCGGGCTCGCTAATGACCTGCGAATAACCGGATACACCATTTGACCAAAAAGCAAATGCCCCTGCGGGTGCCGTGTAAAGAGTCACTGAACTGCCTTCACAAAATGAAACAGGACCTGTAATATCAATTACGGGGACAGACCCTGAAGGGTAATTACTGATAACAGCCGTGCTGCCAAAATCAGATCCAATGCATCCATTTGCATCGGAAAGGGCTGTCACCTGGTAAGTACCTGGAACGGATGACTGGAAGTTGTATGGGTTTGCTGAAGTAGTACCTGAAAATGTACCCGTGCCATTGGTATACGTATAATTCCAGGGCGCCTTTCCTGTAAAGAAAATATTCAGATCCGCCAGTGAACCGGGGCAAACGGTTGCCGACTGGTACATGGATGCTTTGGGATTGCCATATATGGTAACCGATTGAGTGGTATTGTTAGAGCAACCAGTTACCGGGTCGGTATAGGTGAACACAATGTTGAAAGTGCCTGCCCCGGCTACAGAAGGCTGGAAAGTAGCTGTACCGTCACCGTTATCCGTGATTCCATGCCCGGTAAAAACGCCGCCGACACCGGCCGGTGTTCCGCTGAGTAAAGATGCAGCTGCACTTTGGCAATATGTGGCGGAAAGACCTGAGAAACTGACCTCAGGTAAGGTATTTGCAAATGAAAGTACATTATTACTTTGTGTGAGTGAACCCGAGGTGGTAATAGTTCCGCTGGCTTGTGTGCCTGTGGTACCTCCGTTCCCGTGGTTTATCCATGATGCACCTTCCCACACGGCTACCCGTAAATTGGTAAGGCTGCCAATACAACAGCTTAATGAACCCCATGAAAGGGTTGCCTGAACAGTTGAGATGCCTGCATCACGTGTAAGCGACCAGTATTCGCAATCACTGATATTGTTCAGGGAGGATTCTCTGAGATTATGATTATATGCTGGATGAGAATTAGCATAGAAATACCGGCAGGTGAAGGCATCAGTTGCCACTGAAGGAGCGGAGATTGTAAAAGCTTTGTAAACTCCTGCACCACCCACAGGGAATGTAAAGGAAGTGTTCCCTGTTTTCCTCACGGGACCATCGACATAACTGTCATTTGAAGCACCGTTTACCGATGCCCCGGCCGGAATAATAAGAATATTTGTCAATGTGGTGGCCACTATGCCGTCTGTAAACGTCACAGAACCGGTTACAGACACCTGTCCTTCAAGCGTAACCTGCGGTGAGGTTACCTTGCTGTTATTGATCACTACATTTTTATAGGTAAATCCGTCAGTACCTGAACCTGCGTTTGCAGGCCACGTTTGCAGGTAACTGGTTCCATGAAATACAAGAGTTGAATTATCATTTGACGAAAATATGCCATAAGCGGGGGTGCCTCTTCTGAAATTGCCATACAAATTCAGAATTGAATTATTGTTCATCTGGATTTCCACCCTGTTCTGGGCAGAAGCAGTCAATATAATATCATGCCATGCATACAATACAGCGGAATTATTCAATATGAAACTTGTCCTTGGCCCGCCGGTATTGGAAAGCGTCAGGTCCCTGGTAACACTCAGAGTTGCCGAGTTTGAAAGTGTAATTGAATTGGTTGCCGCTGTACCGGCAGAAGAGTTGAAGATGAGGTCCTGTCCTGCATTCAACGTTGAAGCACCGGATAAGACCAGGCTCATTGCAGCATTTCCCCCGTTTCGCGTCACCTGCAGATCGCGTATAATGTTGATTGCCCCGCCATTTATACCTGAAATTGTACCTGTGAAATTGGTTCCGTTGTTTGCCGAAGTCAGGTTACCATTCACGGTCAGGTTTCCGCCGTCAACTGTAAGGGAGGTATTATTATTGGCAACCGGCATGTCAAGTCTTGCGCAGGCTTCGGAACCGGTAACTGTAATATTGTAACCTTTAATGTGAACCACATGAGAAGCCCTTGGTTTGGATGTCGCCGGGGGCCCTCCTTCCATTCTCGACCAGTTTGCAGGAACATTCCAATTGCCTGAGGCAATCGCCCAGTATTCAAGTCCGCTTACATTGTCAATGCACATGGTGAATGTGCCGTGAGTGGTACGATCATCCACTGAAATATAATATGTGTTACCCTGGACGAGCGAATTTAACGTTAACGAGCTTACCCCTGAATAATTCCAGCCGGTGTTCACACATCCGATCTGTACCCCTGCAGATGTCCATACAGCGATCTGCTGACCGCGCATAGTGCCGAACGCTCCTCCTGTTGTGACGGATATCACTGCCGTATCGAAAAGTGCCGTAAAGGAAAACCATACGTTGTGATCGGTGCCGCCGGTCCAGCATGACCCCGCTGTTCCGTCGGTTGTGGCATACTGGTTACTGTACAATCCTGATGCGGAACACCAGTTATCGAGATTGGTCAACGCAACCGCTCCTGACCTGAAATCATAGCCGGTTTTATTATTCACACACAAAGTAAATGTGCCGTGTGTGGTCTGATCATCAACTGAAATGTAATACGTTCTGCCGGCAGTTAAGGTATCCACGCTCAAAACAAGATCCCCGCTGTAGTTCCAGCCACCATCGATGCAAGCGAGCTGAGTTCCTGAGGCATTCCAGATTGCCACCTGCTGTCCCCGCATGGTGCCGTATGTTCCACCTGTCCTGACATTTACTTCCAACTGTCCTGAAACAGCTGCAAACCTGAACCATACATTATGATCGGTACCACCCGACCAGCAGCTTCCGGCAGATTCATCCGCAGTGGCGAAACGGTTGCTGTAAAGTGCATCTGCTCCGCACCAGTTATCAATATCATTCAGCAACAGGGCGCCCTGCTTGAAATCATATCCCGGCAAACTACTTACACACAATGAAAACGTTCCGTGGGTAGTCTGGTCGTCCACCGAAATATAATATGTTCTCCCGGCAGTCAGGGTATCAGCCGACAACGTAAGGGTGCCTGAATAATTCCATCCCCCGTCCATACAAGCAACGAGCACCCCAGCTGCATTCCACAGTGCCACCTGCTGTCCGCGCATGGTACCGTAGGTTCCTCCAGTTTTTATAAGGATTTCAGCACTGTTTGATGCGGAAACAAACTGAAACCAAACATTATGATCGGTACCCCCGCTCCAGCACGAACCGGCGGCATGGTCAGCGGTGGCAAAACGGTTATCATACAGGGCATCGGCACTGCACCAGTTCAGGGTGTTATCGAGCAATAAGGGGTCAGACCCGAAATCATAGCCCGGCTGGTCATCGAGGCATAGGGTGAATGTGCCGTGGGTTGTCTGGTCATCGACAGCAATATAATATTCATGCCCGGCAGTAAGTGTATCGACACCCAGGGTAAGCACACCGCTGAAATTCCATCCGGCATCGTTACAGGCCACCTGGACGCCGGCGGCATTCCATATGGCAACCTGTTGGCCGCGCATAGTTCCGTAACTTCCGCCTGTTTTTATTTCAACCAGTGCGGCGTTTGTGGAGGCAGTAAAATGAAACCAAACATTATGATCTGTGCCCCCGCTCCAGCATGATCCGGCCGATTCATCGCGGGTGGCAAAACGGTTGTCAAACTGTGCATCCGACGAACACCAGTCTGCCAGTCCTGACAAAAGCACTGCCCCGCTCTTAAAATCATAACCTGATTTATTATTGGCACATATGGTGAAAGTACCGTGGGTCGTCTGGTCGTCCACAGACACATAATACAGGCGGCCGGACGTGAGTGTATCGGTCAGAAGCGAAAGAGTACCTGAATAATTCCATCCGGCGTCAATACAGGCAACCTGTACACCATTCTGATTCCAGATAGCCAGCTGCTGGCCGCGCATTATACCGTAGGTGCCTCCTGTTTTTACATCAATCTGTATCTCCCCGGAAACAGCGATGAATTTGAACCAGACATTGTGATCGGTGCCACCTGACCAGCAGGATCCGGCAATTCCGTCAGCTGTTGCATACCGGTTGCTGTAAAGCGCATCTGAAGAACACCAGTGGTCAAGATCAGACAGGATAAGGGCATCTTCACGAAAATCAAATCCGACCTTATTATCGAGGCACATTGAAAAGGTGCCATGTGTCGTCTGGTCATCAACGGAAATATAGTAATGCCTTCCGGCTGTAAGCGTATCAATACTTAACGATAGTGTGCCACTGTAATTCCAGCCACCATCGTTGCATGCCAGCTGGGTACCTGATTCATTCCAGATGGCAATTTGCTGACCGCGCATGGTTCCGTATGTGCCACCGGTTAAAATGTCAACCTTAATTCCCCCGGTTTCAGCCACGAATTCAAACCAAACATTATGATCGGTACCACCCGACCAACAAGTTCCTGCGTTACCATCACGCGTAGCAAACTGGTTTGAAAACTGGGCATCTGTTGAACACCAGTTGTCGGTAAAATACATGGGCATTGCTCCGGATTTGAAATCGTAATCCGCTTTGTTATCCGCACACAAAGTAAATGTTCCATGCGTGGTCTGATCGTCAACAGAAATATAGTAGGTGTGTCCCACAGTCAGTGTATCGGCACCAAGGGTAAGGGTTCCGGAGTAATTCCATCCCGCATCGTTACAAGCAACAAGCGTCCCGGATGAATTCCATATAGCTACCTGTTGTCCCCGCATGGTTCCCTGTGTACCCCCCGTTTTTACCTGGACATTTATCGCCCGTGTATCTGCAGTGAAGCGAAACCATACATTATGATCAGTACCGCCGCTCCAGCACGAACCTGCAGACCCGTCACCCGTAGAAAAAGAATTGCTGAAAACGGCGTCACCCGAACAATAGCCGGTTGTTGAAGTTAAAGTATAAGCACCCGACCTGAAATCATAACCCGGATCATCATCCGTACACAAAGTAAATGATCCGTGCGTAGTCTGATCGTCAACGGATATGTAATAAGTCGACCCCGCTTTTAGAGTATCTATACTGAGCGAAGACGTTCCGCTGAAATTCCAACCGGCATCGTTACAGGCAACCTGCACACCATGAGAATTCCAGATTGCCATTTGTTGCCCTCTCATAGTGCCATAAGTTGTTCCGGTTGTAAGACTAATCTTTATGGCATTTCCGGTTGGAATAAACTTAAACCAGACATTGTTTCCTGTACCGCCCGACCAGCATGAACCGGCTGCCTGGTCTGGTGTCATCAGCGAATTGGAATAGCCTGCACTGGCCGAACACCATCCGTCAATATTATTGATCAATACGGCTCCTGAACGCAGATCATATCCCGGCTCATCGTCAAGGCACAGGGAGAAAGTACCGTGAGTGGTCTGGTCATCTACTGAAATAAAGTATTCCTGGCCAACAACCAGGTTATCCAGGCTCAGTGACAATGTTCCTGCATAATTCCATCCGGCATCATTACATGCCAGTTGGACGCCGGCACTGTTCCAGATTGCCATCTGCTGGCCCCTCATGGTGCCATAAACGCCACCGGTTATAATATCTGCCTTAACAGCAGTTGTGGTTGCAAAAAACCTGAACCACACGTTGTGATCGGTACCTCCGCTCCAGCATGACCCTGCAGCTCCATCACCGGTGGCAGTGGAGTTCGAATAGGAAGCATTCGACGAACACCAGTCGTGAATACTGGTTATCAGCCGGGCCCCTGCCCTGTTATTATAGGTTCTGACATCGGTGGTTTGAGTGATGGTAGTGGAACAACCATATGAATCGGTATAAACATACCGGATGGTATGGATTCCGACACCGGCAATTGAAGGCGTGAATACTGATCCGGAAATTCCGGGACCACTGAAGATGCCGCCTGAGGGATTTGGAGTAAGCGTTACAGGACCATCAAGCTGAATATCATAGAAGGCACTCAGTCCTGTAAATCCCACCGAAGGATCAGGACAACAATGTATTGAAGCTTCCCACCCTGCTTCGGTTAGTGAAGCATCTGATTTAAAAACAAAAGTGAGGCACGACCCTGTAGCATTTGCGGTAAACGAGAGGCCAATTCCCGAATATTTTCCCAACAACGCTGATGAAGTCCCTGGCCCATTATATATGTAAAGTGTATCCCCGGCCACCAGGCGAAAAGAGCTGAAATTAACAAAGATAACGCCTGACGGGGCACACAATGTTAGCGTATCCGATTCATTATCTCCGTAGCCGGATGTCAAGTCACCGCTGTCAGTAAAGGTGCCTGTACAGGTCGAAACAGTCTGTCCGTTAAGAAGCTGAATATTATACGTCTGAGCGCAAAGAGTAAAAGATAAAGCACAGCTGGCAAGCAACAGGTAAAATGTAAGGAATGCCTTGTGTTTGTGCATAGTTCAAATGCTCTGAGAGTAATCAGACATCTACTTAAAAGTACAATTTGCGGGACGCACTAAAGTAAATAAAAATGCAGAGGTATTTTATCAATACAAGAGCATTGACAAGGTATTTATTAACAAGCTGTTAACACATTACTATCTTACTGCCTGATCGTTGTAATTGATTCTTACCCCGTAGCCACTGATTATACGGTTCAAGCCCATCATACCGTTCGGGTTATCCTCTCCTTTCAGTTTTCCGGAAATAACATCACGGCTCAGCGTGATCATGTCGTCTACCCGTTGTTTTGTTTCCGGGTTACTTCCATAATAATGACCGGGATAAAAATAGGAAATACCATATTTTGACATGATGGCACTTGTTTTCTCACAGGTTGACAGTAATCCTGAAAAGGTGGAAGACAGGAGAAGGTTACCTGAACCAAATGAATCGCCGCTGAACCCATATCCTGCTTTCGTATCTAGAAATGTGGTAGAACCCGGAGTATGTGCGGGAGTAAAAACAACTTCAATCATCCTTCCTCCCAGGTCAATAATTTGTCCGTCTTTCAGATAAGTAATCTTTCCTTTATAATCCGGCATAAAAGTTTTTATCTGTACCGTATCACCCGGGTTAATAAATAATTCAGGAAAACTATTTATGGAAGAACCTGTATGATCGGGATGGACATGGGTTGCGACAAGCATTACCGGTTTTTTGGTTATAGATGCTACTATTTTATCGAGATCTTTTACATTGGTGCCTGCGTCGATCAGAAGCGACATGTTCTCGCCTTCCACCAGGTAAAAGCTTTCATTATACATCGCATGACCTGTTCCAACCCAGGTATGATCATCAATCTGGTGGAATACGGCATCATCGTTTTTAAATACTTCTTTTCCCTGCAGTGCATCGGGTATCTGGGCTGTCAGCATTTGCAGAAAAGATAACAGGATAACGGATAAGGTTAATGTTCTCATTTGTTTTTGTTTTATGTCAGAAATGGATAAATTACTTTTTACCGGGCATTAAAGGACTTTCTTTCACGAAGAGCACCATTATAAACGTAAGGATACTCAACGCAAAGAATACATTCATTGTAAGTCCGAGGAAATGGTTACTCCTGTAACTCATTGCAAATACGAAGATCATGCCTGTCAGCTGACCTACCCATAGCAGTATTCCCTGTGAAACGGATTCAGGTGCCGGCGAAGTGACTTCGGCGGCATACTGGAAACCAATGGGTCCGGCACTCATCACAAAGAAACCAAGAACAAAGGAACCAATCAGGGCAATTGCGTATATATGAGCAGGGTTGGCCGCTAACTCAGAAGCATAGGAAAGACCGGCAATGCCCGGAATCATTCCCGCAAGGCAAATGACAAGGAACAGCTTTCTTTTTTTATAATAATCGGAAAGCACAGGGATTATAACCGCACCCACAATACCACCTATCAGCATGACACCGCCCAGGTATCCGTCGGAATCCTTTACACCCAGCTTTTCAGCAATTGAATCGGTCATTGAGCTGACTGCATTGAATATACCCAGTCCGATAAGAAACAGGAATAGAGTTATTATCATATCGCGGTGTGACAGTACCATCCTAAGGCCTCCCAGGAAAGTTTGCCTGTTTTCTGCCTCAATATCAGCATTGGAAGGTTTCTCTTTAACAAACACAAAAAAAGCAACCACAGAAAGCAAAGAAACCATGCAATAGATCCATAACATTTTTCCGAATCCCGAGCCATACTCGGTTGCAGACGGATCAGAACCGACAATAAGCGGTGTTATCAGCATGGCAATAATGATTCCGATGAATTGTGCCAGAACAGCCAGTCCGGCTGCCATAGCCCGTTCATTCAGCGGGAACCATCTTACGGAAACAGCAGTTACAGCATTTATGATAAATGGTTGCGCTATGGCAAGTCCTGCCTGGGCTATCAGAACTCCTGTAAAATTATTGGCCGAAATAGCCTTAAGCAGGCTGAAAGCGCCCAGTAAAACGGCTCCTGCACCCACACCCTTTTTAATTCCATATTTATCAATAATATAAGAGGCCGGGAAGCTTATAACCAGGAAAGCGAGCATATATACCATCGCTATAAAATCGATGTTGAAGAATGAAGCCTTGCTGAATTGTCCGGCATAGAAAACCTCAGCAGGCCGGGCAACTGAAGCATGGGTAAGCCACTGGATTTCTACTGTTGCTGTAATAAATGAATAAGCCGCCAGTACAACAAAACGGTATTTTGGATAAGTCACATTTTCCATTTTTCCATATTAAAAAACAACCCTGAAACCAAGACCGCCCGGCATCATAGTAAAATACCAGGATACTTCTTCCGACCTGAGATATGAAGCATTACCCGGCCTGTATTTCTGCATGTACCGGTTATAATCTTTTATAGCCCTTACCGGCTGTGTGAAAATCTGGGTTTCACAAATAACAGAGTTCAGAACAAAGTTCCCGGCACCTTCAGCAAAATACCGGTCAAAACCAAACCAGACAACGGCCCCGAATCCCAGGTTGACGGCTCCGTCAAGGGCATGGGTCTTCCATGAACGGCCGTGTTTTTCACGCTGTGCACATTCAAAAAGCAGTTTTTCTGCGGTCTGTAATTTCAATCTCAGTTGTTCAGGTGAATCCTGGGGCATTTCATTCAGGAGATCGGATGTATAACCCTTTGGCATAGGGGCTATCAATTGCCCGGCCGCACCAAGAAGGGTGCTTAATGCGCTAAGTGACCAATCCTGTCGTCCTTTCAGGT
This sequence comes from Bacteroidales bacterium, assembly GCA_035299085.1. NCBI lineage: Bacteria > Pseudomonadati > Bacteroidota > Bacteroidia > Bacteroidales > Bacteroidales bacterium. The sequence goes on from DATGXG010000048.1 coordinate 31,023, forward strand.
CATCCGATGTTATCGCCAATGCCGTCTGGGCCACAGTGGCAGCGCCGTAGCCAACCAGCCAGCCTTTCCACCAGAGGTTTGCGCCTTTTTTGCCCTGGTTGAGCATCCCGGTGATTACATTGATCCGTTCATTCATAAGCGAGTCCGGCAACACATCCTGGCAAATGGCATTACTGCAATGACTGTTCAAAAGCACAATTAAGGCTAATGTAAGAACCGGAATTATGTCTTTCTGTTTTTTCAATAAGGATCAGGGCTTCTTTGCCATGCAATTTAGGCAATTATTTCCTACATTTATTCCCATAACACAACTTACATAAAACCGTATCATGAAGATCTTTTCCTTATTGATTCTCCTTGTTCTTACAATTCCATTGAAATCCCAATATAGCGATTACGGGCAACTCAGCACACGCATAAAAAAATTGGGACAAAACAGCACGGTGGCAGTTTCCTCTTTAACCAAAACATTCAGCGGAAAAGAAATTTTTACCGTAACAGTTGGAAAAGGAGAAAAAGAAAATAAGCCAGGGATTGCCGTTATCGGCGGTATCAACGGAGCTTCACTTGCATCCGTTGAGCTTATCATGCAGATGGCTGAAAAACTGGCTGTATCCAACTCACTTTTACTTGACGAGGTTACTTTTTATTTTATTCCCAATGTTTCGCCCGATGCAACAGAACAGTACTTTGCACCGGTTCGTTATGAAAGAACACGTAATACCTTTCCTTACGATGAAGATAAAGATGGTAAGACCGATGAAGACGGATTTGATGATTTAAATAAGGATGGTGTTATTTCGGTAATGCGGGTTTTGGACCCCGACAAAGGGGAATACTTTGTCCATCCAGATAATCCCGATTTGATGGTAAAGGCAGACATTACGAAAGGAGAGAAAGGCCAATACCTGGTTTTATTGGAAGGAACGGATAATGATAAGGATGGAAAAATCAATGAGGATCAGCCTGGTGGAGTAAATTTCAACCGGAATTTTACTTTTAACTACCCGTATTTTAGTGAGGACGCCGGCATCAATGCCATTTCCGAACCCGAAACACGTTCGGTTGCAAAGTTCCTGTTTGACCACTGGAATATATTTGCAGTTCTTTGCATTGGTAAAGAAAACAACTTGTCTGAGTTTTCGGATCTGGCTGCTGAACTAAGCGATAAAAAGATTACAGCTGTTGTATCTGATAAAGACAAACCCTATTACCAGCAGGCAGTTGAAGCCTATAAGAAACTGGTCCATCTTGGAGACTCGTCAAAAGTCACGTCCAAAGGCGGAGACATTCTTTCATGGACCTATTTTCATTACGGCCGGTTCGGTTTCGGCACACCCGGATGGAATGTAGTAAGAGATAAAAACAACCGGGGATCCGTTGATTTCGATTACCTGAAATATGCGGCTTCAAAAGGAATAATGCAACAGGTTGTTCCCTGGCAAAAATTTGACCACCCCGATTTTCCGGGCAAAACAGTGGAAATCGGCGGAATTAAGCCATTTGTCGCTTTGAATCCGCCTATGAAAGTTATTGATTCCATATCAGGACCGCATTATGAATTCATGTTGCAACTGGCCCGGATGCATCCTTCATTAAAATTCAGCTCAGTAAAAGTTTTGCGGAATTCCGGAGATCTTTACCAGGTAGAAGCCGAAATCACCAATACCGGAAGTCTGCCGACAATGGCCTATCCTGCCGTACACAGCAAATGGGTAAAAATGGTGCGTCTTGACATTCTCACCTCAAAATCGCAGGTTATTTCAGGTGGCAAAAAAGTTTTCCTGTTTGACCGGATTGATCCGGGCGAATCCCAAAAAGTCATCTGGCTTGTTAACGGAAAAGGCAAAGTAGTTCTGAAAGCCGGTTCACCGCAAACCGGGATTGTGGCACGTGATGTTGAACTCAATTAAATTGTAAAATGAAAATCGCCGCTATATTTTTCAGCCTATTCCTTTTTTCGGTTTTAGCCATTAAAGGACAGGATGTACCCTATTTTTTCAAATCGGCCGGTTCACCTTCGGATCCAAAGGTGAAGATCATGTGGAACACATACTACACTTACGAAGGCCTCACCGACCTGTGCAATAAAATTGCCAATGCCTATCCTGACCTGGCACAGATTTCATCAATCGGAAAATCATATGAAGGAAGGGATTTGATTTTGCTTACAATTACAAATTTTAAGAATAAGAAGCCGGATGAGAAACCGGGCTACTACATCGACGGGAACATTCATTCGAATGAAGTGCAGGGATCCGAGATTGCGCTGTACACGGCATGGTACCTGACTGAAATGTATGCTTCAAATGATTTTATCCATGAACTGCTTGATGATAAAGTATTTTACATTATTCCGACAATAAATCCGGATGCCAGGAATAATTACATGCTTAAGCCGAATACCATGCACAGTCCAAGGTCAGGAATGATTCCAGTTGACGATGACCGTGACGGGATAACTGATGAGGATGGTTATGATGATCTGGATGGTGATGGAAGTATAGCTTATATGCGACGGAAGACGCCTTACGGCCGGTACAATATTGACCCTGCAAATCCGGACAGAATGGCCCGTACAGACGTCACACGGTTCGGACAATACGAAATCCTCGATGATGAAGGAACGGATAACGACGGGGACGGACTGGTAAACGAAGATCCTGTGGGGTATTACGATCCGAACCGCGATTGGTCATTTAACTGGCAGCCCGACTACATACAGGATGGAGCGCTGCCCTACCCTTTTTATGCACCTGAAAACCTGGCAGTGAGGAACTTTGTTGTAAATCATCCTAATATTGCCGGGGCCCAGTCATATCATAATTACGGGGGACAAATTCTCAGGGGACCAGCGCAATCGGCATACACAGAGCTTTATGACAATGATGACGAATCCCTTCTGAACACTGTAGGGAGGATGGGTGAGAAAATGTTGCCCGGCTATAAATTTGTTACACTCTGGAAAGATCTGTACCCTGTTTACGGCGGTGAAATCGACTGGTTTTACGGGGCAAGGGGTATTTATGTGTTTTCGAACGAATTGTTCACAGAGCAAATGTATTTCGGTAAAGAACAGAATTCCCAGAATGACAGGCTCGATTTCGATAAATACCTTCTTTTCGATGATGCAGCCATACCATGGAAACCTTATAATCATCCGCAATACGGGCAAATCGAGATTGGTGGTACAAATAAAAATTTCGGACGGCCTGATCCCGGTTTCCTGCTGGAATCGGATGCCCACCGGAATATGGCATTCACTATTTATCATGCCTACCAGACACCTTTAATAGAAATTGATACAATTGAAGTAAAGGATGCCGGAAAAGGAATGCAGGAGGTAACTGTTTCCATTGTAAACAAGCGCATTTCGCCTACCCGCTCGGGACAGTGCCGCAAATATAATATTGATGCCAAAGATCGTGTTACCATAGAGGGGGTCAAAGCCCTTGGCAAAATGATCGTAAAAGACAGGGACCTTAACATTTCAGAAGTTCAAACCGGTGAACCTTCCGTTATTATACTTGATAATATTCCCGGGATGACTGTTGTAAGAGTGAGGTGGATTACGGAGAAAAGCCGGCACTTCCAGGTAACAGTGGAAAGCACCAAGGGAGGAAAAACAACAGCCGCTTATTAATTATGATAAAGACAAATGCTGCCCGAATCCTGGATCAACTAAGAATACACTACGATCTGGTCTCGTACGAGGTAGATGAATCCGATTTAAGTGCCGTTGCAGTTGCTCGGAAAATTGGCCAGGATATTGAAAAGGTATTCAAAACGCTTGTCCTTCGCGGAGATAAAACAGGAGTTTTTGTCTGCATTATTCCTGGTGCTGAAGAACTGAACCTGAAAAAGGCGGCCCATGTATCCGGGAATAAGAGCGCAGAAATGGTGGCTGTTAAGGAGATCACGGAACTCACAGGGTACATTCGGGGTGGATGTTCTCCGGTGGGAATGAAAAAGAAATACCCCACCTATATCGATGAAACCTGCACATTATACGACTTTATTTATGTAAGCGCCGGCGTCAGGGGTCTCCAGTTCAAAATATCACCCGGTGACCTGATCTCCGTTGCCTCGTGTGTTATATCCGACCTCGTCTGACTTATTTTAATACCCCTGCTGTAATATATGATGGGTTTTCTGCAGAATGGTAAACCCTTATATTGGCTTTGATAAAGTCCTCAGGACGGGCAAAAAAGATATTGTCGACAAATTTCTGGGGATTCAAATCAACGAGCGGAAACCATGTGCTCTGGATCTGAATCATGATCCGGTGACCTTTTTTAAAGTTATGTAACACATCCTGCAACTCCAGGTTAACTTCCGTTATTTCACCGGGTTTAAAAGGAACAGCATGATCATATCCCTGCCTGAAGCGACCGCGGATCACTTCACTCCTGATCATCTGCTGGTATTCGCTCATTTCCATCTTCGGACGGGTTGAAGGGTTATTGGGAGTGTTTACAGGATACAGGTCAATGAGCTTCACTATAAAATCGGCATCACTGCCCGATGTTGACACTTTAATATGCGCTGTGAGAGGACCGGCAAGAACCACATCATTATCAAGCACCCTGGTTGAATAAACGAGCACATCCGGTCTTCGTGCGGCAAAGCGCTGATCATCGGTCATATATTCCTTTGTCATTCCAAATGCAATATCTTCAATATAAGGTACCGGCTTTTGAGGATCGCTTGTGTATTCATCAAAATTGCTTGTATTTTGGCCAGGAGTTCCAATTGAAACAGAACCACCGGAGGACAGGTATAAGTTTGTCATAGCGATGTTTTTGGGTGGCCACTGTTCGAATTTTTTCCACTTATTTTCGCCTGTCATAAACATCGTGGCTTCAGCCAATTTCAGATTGCCTTTACCCTTCAGATAGTAATTGAAGAAAGGAAGTTCAATACTATCCCTGTAGTATTCCGAGTTCTTCGCACCAAAGGAAACGTTGCCGAGGTACGAGCCGTCAGTCCGTGCCCATCCGCCATGGATCCAGGGGCCAATGACAATAGAACTGTTTGCTTTTGGATTATTCTTTTCAATCGACTGGTAAGTATGGAAAGTACCGTATAAATCCTCAGCATCATACCAACCGCCAACCACCAGCATGGCAGGCTTAATGTTTTTAAGGTGTGGTAAAATATTCCTTTCCTGCCAGAATGCATCATAGTTCGGGTGTTGTATAACCTCATTCCAGAAAGCAATGCTGTCGCCAAAATAAGTGGATTTAATCTTTGAAAGCGGTTCAAGGGTCGAGAAAAAGCTATAGCCGTCAGGTGTTTCAAAACTCCAGGGCTGCAACCAGTCGGTTTGCTTTTTATGCCTCGGCAGATCCATAAGGGCAATGAAATCAAAGTTGGCAGCCAGGAAAAAAGCACCATGGTGGTGCATGTCGTCAAAAAACCAGTCGCCGATAGGAGCCTGCGGTGAAATGCAAACCAACGCCGGATGAGCATTAATGGCGGCACAGGAAGAATAATAGCCCGGATAGGAAATGCCCCACATCCCGACTTTCCCATTATTATTTTTGATATTTTTTACAAGCCAGTCGATTGTATCCCAGGCATCGGAACTTTCATCCACATCAGTGTTTTTGGTTTTGTTTTCAATGAACGGTGTCATATGCCTGAAAACGCCGTCGGACATGAACCGGCCTCGTACATCCTGGAAAACGAATATAAAACCTTCTTTCAGAAATTGCGGAAACAATCCCCTTCGGAAAGAGAATCCCATATCATCACCGTAAGGCGGCACTCCATAGGGAGTGCGGTTGAACAAAACCGGATATGCAACAGATTGATCTTTTGGCGAATACACTACAGTATACAGCCTGGCACCGTCACGCATCGGTACTTCATATTCTGCTTTTGTGTAATGCTGCGCAAGGTAAAGTGAATCGGGATCTGAAGCATAACTATTCAATGCGGAAGTAATAATAAAAATCAGGGTGTAAAAATATTTCATCAGATATTGGTTTTCTGCAAAATTAAATTGAATGCACTAACAATCCAAACCCCATAATGGTATGTGTAATTGATTGTCATAAAAAAACACATGAACCACTTCCAGAATATCCTGCAAAGCAATAATTTAGCCATATATCCGTTTCAATAATATGCGTTATTTCATTTTCATTTCGTTACTTTTTTGCAGTTTCTTCAATGCCGCGGGAACTGGTGGCGGCGATGGAAAATTTGATTTCTGGATCGGGTTCAAAGGCGGTATTAATTTCTCAACTGTAATACCAGCAAAGCGTTTTTCGGTATTGCAACCATCTGGAGGTATGGAACCCACAGCCGGGAGAAAGAATTATAAACCTTTTTACAGGAATCCGGGTTACCAGTACGGATTTGTGGGACTTGTAAGAATAACCAGGTCTCTTTTGATTGGAATTGAACCAACTTTCAGCAGTTACACATTTAAATATACCTCATTTCTGCAATGGACTGACGCCGCTAATCCCGGGAACCGCCTTGAAATAGAAAGCAATTTTACTGACAGGTTGAAGTACTTTGAGATTCCGCTTGAAATCAGGTATGAGCTTGGATCGGGCCAAATCAGGCCATTCCTGGCCGGAGGATTTTTTTATTCACTTTTAACCGGGGCCAATGGCAATATCAGTTCAGTTACCACTCAATATATCAATGAAACAGGCATTGAACTGGATAACAATTCAACCACGGGTGAGAATTCCGGAAGTTATATAAAAACGCGCCTGGCTGCTTTCCCTGGCGCAGGTTTTTTCGCTGATCTCAGCTGGGTTACCCTGTTTGCAGAAGCCGACTATTTTATCAGCCTGCACAATATTGTAAACGAATCAAAACGATACTCGAACCAGCAGAATGCCGGCGGATCCTATAATGTGCCGGATAACCTCGTATTTAACAATCTGGTCATTAATGTCGGTGTACTGTTCAATATTAATCAAAACCTTAAATCCGGCGGAGGCGGGAAAGGAAAAGGTTCTGCTGTGCCCTGCCCGGTATTTAAAAGCAAACGATAATTTATGAAGCTCCTGAAATCCGCCATCCTGTTTGAAAAGATAATTATCCCGACTGTCTTCGGCCTTTTATTCACATCATGTGATATTAAAAAATCGGATGCCGATCCGTCTGAAACTTTCACAGCAGTGTATGATAATCCCGATATGAACCTTGCTCTTTACCCGGTTGATTTTGTTCAAACCGGGGACAAAGGCTACCTTGTATTATCGGTTTATACGGATACCGCCCTGAGCACTTTTCCGCTTATAAAATTGATGAAGGCGGACAAGAGTGGCAAAATGATCAAGGAGTTGATAGTCGAAAACTCCTATTGCAGCGCAGTACCTACGCTAATGCAGCAGGGAAATGCCTTGCAGTTTACCTGTATGGATGCGGTTAATCAGAATATTAAACTTTTGGAAACAACTGAAGATTTGTCGGGAATTACTGAAATTTCCGAATTGAACGGTAAGTACCCGCTTTATTTATATGCGGCAGAGGACGGTTTTGTTGTTCTTTCTTTTGACCGGATCGCAAGAACATCAGTTGTAACAAAATACTCGACCGGCGGAGGCCAGGTTTGGCAGAAGAGTTTAAATATCAACGAAGATTTCAAAAACCAGGTGGAAAACCATCTGAAAAAAGGGAAGCAGTTTCCTTTTTTTATAGCCCCTGCCGGGTCATCAACCACACATTACATGATCAATTGTTTTTACAACTATACGATGACCCTGCTGTTTTTAAACGCCTCCACCGGAAATCAAACCGGTCAGCTGAATACTTACCAGGACGACGCAGCCATAAGCGCTGCAGTTTACATGGCTTCAAACCTGTTTTCGGTCTCACGTTATTATATGGGTGAAAACTATATCTTCCCTTCGGTGACACTTAATCTTGATGGGTTGCAGGGGGCTGATACATTCGAAGACACCAGGTTGCCTGAATTGGAGGAAAATGCTTCTTCAAAAATGCTGATGACCACAATACACAATAAAGAAGTCATTGTATTTGCAAGCGAAACCAAATCCAACCGGATAGTTTTATATTTCTTTGAAAAACCAGGCGGAAGATTAATGGCAACAAAATCGCTTAACTCAACAAACCCTGTAAGCGTGGCAGACCTCATAGCAACAGATGACGGAGGATTGGCGATTCTGGCACAAACTTATGTAGCCGGCAGGTTTCCAAGAATTGCCATATTCAAAGTCGCTGCCGGCGACATAAAGTTCTGATCCTACCTTTTTACAACTTTAATAGTTTCTCTTGTCATACCATTCTGAAACTCAATAATGTATTCACCTGCACTGAACCGTGCAAGACTGATCGTGAAGGAATGTTTTCCTGAAACAGCCTGAGTATCCTTTTGCCTGGCAAGTTCTCTTCCGTTCAGATCGAAAAGTTTAATTATAACCGTCGACGGCCTGTCGATCGAATAACTTACAGCCGTTTCATTTATAACCGGGTTTGGAAAACATCCCAATAAACCTGACCGGCCGGCAGGTATTTTACCAATTCCGGTTGCACCGGCTATCAGGTCAAGCCTTTGATCAACCCACTCATTAAAACCGGTAGCCTGCATGGCCTCATCCGATGCGCCAAACCAGTCCTGTACAACCGACGTGTAAACCTGCCTGTAATCGGTTGTATACACAAGGTTGCCGTTATGAAGATTACCCAGGTCGGGGTTTGTTCCAAGGATGCCACCTTTCAGTCCTTTCCCGAAAAGGAAAACAGGACTTGCTGTACCGTGGTCGGTGCCATAGCTTGCATTGGAGTGAACCCTCCGGCCGAATTCAGTGAATGTCATTGTCAGTACATTGTCTTCAATGTCCATTGAAGCCATATCATCCTGAAAGGCCTTTATGGCAGAGGACAAGTGGTAAAGCAGCGCTGCATGGGTTCCGAGTGTTGAATCGTATGTTTCAACCTGCTGGCCGTGCAAATCAAATCCGCCAATCCGGCAGAAGAATATCCTCGTTTTCAGTCCGCCCTTGAGAAGCCGGGCTACAAGTCTCAACTGTCCTGACAACGGATTACTTAAAAATGGCTCCGGAGCGCTTAGGGGGTATGCTTCTGGGTAGGAAACCGCCGAATTGCTGCCGTTATCATAGCATTCCTTCAGACGACCAGCATATTGATTTGATTTCTTCTCTAGAGCGGCAAGGTATCGCAACTCATCTCCGGCATGGCTGTCGGGATATACTATAGGAGGATTTATACCGACTGTTGTAATTAACTGGTAAAACTGTTCGGGGTTATGGATATTAATTCCCATTGGTATTCCTTCCTCCCGGTGGAAAGCAATGCTCATCACATTTCCCATCTCAATGCCTATAGGGTCAGGCATGGTTTCATCCGGATATGCATCGGGGTATCCCGGGTATTCGTGGTTGAGGAATCTTCCCATCCATCCTGAAGAATAATCGGTTATCGAATCGCCACCCATGAAAACAATATCGCGGCCTTTGAAATGGGACATATTCATATTAGGATAACCAACATTCTGTACAATGGCGGCTTTCCCCTGGTCATATAACTGTTTGAATCCGATCATATCGGGATGAAGGCCCACCTGGTCTTCAACAGGCAATGAAGTGTCCACATTAATGAATTTCCGTAACCCGCTGTCAGGAATGGCAATGTTTGCGCGAAAATTATAATACGTATCGTACTGATTTACGGGAATCAAAGAATTCAATGCATCGTTACCACCGTGTAGTTGTACAAAAATGAGAACATTGTTATTATTACCCGCCGCAGCGCCAAGTTTAAGATAATTATTTGCTGCCAGCAATCTCACCGGCACTCCGCCAAGCATCATAGAACCGGCAGAGGCAACACCTATATTGCGAATGAAATTTCTTCTTTTCATGATTGGGTTGTTTTAAAATAACTGGAATTCAGGAGTCTGCATTAAAGAAGCGAGAAGCGTTTCAAGCCTTTCCCTGACAACTGTGTCATCTGATGAGGACAGATATTGCGACCATTCGGAAGACCATGTTTCAGGAGGAAGATTTTCAAGAAACACATCGTTAAGAAAGTAATTCTGCCTGTCGGTGTCAATTTCAACAGCCAGCAGGTATTTGGTAATTGTATTCACAACCTGCGATGCATCAGAAGGTGTTGAGAATTCACCTGAATTTTTTACCCAATCCACCGCATCGAGCCGGAAACCACAGTCAATTCCTTCATTCAAGCGGTTCATCAGAATATTCGAAAAATGATACCGGTTACCAATGGCGTTCGGTGTGATCCAGTCGCGATAATATGACGGTGCCTGGCTGTATGGCGGATATCCTGAAACATCGATTGGCTCATAAAAATCAAGTCCCTGGTCTGCCAGGAAAGGCAAAATACCGGCTAAATAAGCTTTGTTGTAAAGATCAGCAGTATTTCCCGGCATATCAACACCGAAGAACCGTAACGTACCAACAATAAGTTCGAGAGGACTTTTAATAATGGCACCGATAGAATTATCAGAAGTGACAGGGGTATCGGTATCGAAGAAGTGCTGACTTGAAAGCAGCTGCCGCAAAACAGGGGCAAATTCATAATTATTATCCCTGAAGGTAGCAGCAAGAGGTTCAATAATGTCAGACTCAATTTCAGCTGTAATTTCCCAATAAACAAAAAACCGGTAAAGTTTCCGGCATATAAAGCGGGCAGTCTCCTCACGGGCGAAAATCATTTCAATCAGATCATCATACTCCTTTAATGTCGCAGCCTTTGTTGGCTGGTCTTCAATAATTTCAGAAGGGGATATGGTTTGATTATCAAATGCCGCCGAAAAGACTTTCGTTGTTTTGTCATGGCGCACTGCGAGGTCCGTTGCCGGGATGCCCTGAGAAACCTCTGTCTGGAGTATCCCGCAGGGTATTTGGGTATCGGGATCGAGATTTGTAAACGTTTCATCGAATTTCCACCCTGTAAGAATTTTGCAGGCTGATTTAATATCGTCCTCGGTGTAATTGGTGTAGTTGCCGTCACCCACTTGTGTTCCCCTGCCAACAGAATACAGTTCAAACATTTCACGGGCAAAATTCTCGTTAGGACTGTCTTTATCGTTAGTATCGCCGTCGATATAACGAAGCATCGCGTTTTCAAGACATACCTTTTTAAAAAGATCCTTGAAATTGCCAAGAGCATAATACCTGTAAAGAACGTTCTGATAGTAAATAGCTTCGCTGCTGTTTATAACACTCCAGGCAACCGGAAGATGCGTATGCAGAAAATAAGTCATCCGTTCCGTAAGATTACTGCCCGAAAGCCGCATCTGTTCAATGTGCCATGCTTTAAAATAGCTGAAGAGAATATCCTGGCTGCTGTTCACATCTTCAACAGCGGCGGGATAATCAGGAGGATCAACCCATGTGGTGCCCGTTTTAAGGTCAACAGGAGGCACAGGGACAGGTTGAGATGACAACAATGTGTTAAGTGCTTCAGCCGGCGTTAATGGCGCGAATGTCCTGATATCGGACGGAGAAGGTCCCCACGTTGCACGCCGGAGCAAATGGGCAGCATTCCTTTCGCCAAGGTTTCCTGCAATTGGATTTAGTGATGCCATGAAAATTGGTTTAGAATTGTTTTGAAATTAACGATTATTGCTGTTAGCGTTTGAGGTTTGAGGTTTGATGTTTTAATGATAGAACGCTGATTTATATTAATATAGTATGGAAAGCTATTACATTTCCCTGGTTTTTGCAAGCATTTCGGAAGTCTTGCGGCTTAATGTTTTTACTGTTGAAATCAACCTGGGGTCATTGCGATAGCCGGCAAACCATGGTCCGTACTCAAGCTGGGCGTAATCAATCCATCCGGATTGGATTGCTTTTGATAACCATTCAAAAGCTTTATCATGCTGGCCCAGGATCGCGTAAATACCGGAGATGTTAAAAGGAATGTTCTTATCCTGTGAATTTTTCCTGATCTCCCCAAGGTTTATTTCAAGGGCATGGGTCAGGTATACTTCCGCTTCAACGTTTTTGCCTTCCCCGAGTAAGATTTTCCCCAGCCCTATGGCACTCACAGTTGTAGGATCATCTTTATAGGAACTGTTGAGGTCAATCGATTTGCGGAAGTATTCTCTGGCATTCAATATATCACCTGCAAAATGAGCCATCACGCCTGCTGTTTCATATGCCCTTGAATCAGGATTTACCTTTGAGAGAAGGTCATGTATAAGTTGTGTAGCCTCCTGCTTTTTCCCTTGGCATACATAGCAATACCCGAGCATTTCATAAGTGTCCCAGTAAGAAGTTGAGTTCAGTTCAAGCGACTTTTCAAGCCAGGATTCTGCTTTGGGCAGATCTCCCAGCAACCTGTATATCCAGCCCACAATCTGAAATGGAATTGCATTTTTCGGATTCAGTCCTGCAGCTTTCTTTTCCCATTTCAGGGCTTCAACAAGATTTCCCCTCAAAAAATATGACGTACCCAGGTTTCCTATTGCCTGGGCGTTACTCGGATTAAGTTCAACGGCTTTTTGGAGGAAAACAAAAGCCGTATCATACTTGTGTGAATATGTGTAAGCGTTTGCAAGGGCTTTGTAGCCTTCGGACAGCGAAGGATCCAGAGAGACTGCAATCTTACCTGCTTTTATACTTGAATCAATCCAGGCCACTTCTCTGCCAAACCGGCTGTGCATCTGGCTGTATGCATCCCCAAGGCCGGCCCAGGCAAGGGCATAATGCGGATCGAGTTCAATAGCTTTCCTGAACTGCTGTACCGCCTCGTCGTTGCTTTTATTGTCATACCGGTAATACAGCGTCCTGCCCTTCAAATAATAATCATATGAATTTGAGTTAAGGGTATGAACCTGGTCAAGCTTTTTCTCCTCAATATTATTGATTTTAATATTCAGAACCGACCCGATATTTTTTGCAATATCACTTTGAACGGCCATGAGATCCTTGCCGGTTCTCTGGAATGTTTCGCCCCATATGTATTTATTCGTGGCACATTCAATGAGTGTGGCTGAAATCTTTATAAGGTCGCCGGACCGCCGTACGCTTCCAGTAAGAATATTGGATACATTCAGTTCACTTGCAATTTTTTTGTATGAAAGATCATTACCCCTGTAATCCTGGATTGACTGTCGGTTAATAACATGCAGTTCACCCAGGATGGATAAATGTTCAATAATTTCATCTGTCAGGCCATCGGCAAAAAATTCATCATCCTGATTACTGCTCCGGTTTTCAAATGGAAGAACGGCAATTGATATCTTTCCCTCTTCCTGTGGATGTGCCAAATTTTTCCGGTAATAGAAATAAACCAGCAAAAAAACAACCAGGGTGAGAATCGCGATAATAGTCTTTCGGGAAAGATTCTTTTTAAAGCGTTCAGGTGCTGTTGCATCCGGATTGGATTTAAGGACAGGTGCATGGGCGTGACTCTCTGCGATTAAACCTCCGGCAGTTTTTAACTGAACAGATGTAATGATTTGACCGATGGCATTGGCTGTTTTATTGATCTGATCGCGATAAACCGTTTTGCCAAGGTTTTCCGACCGGTTATCAGATGCCAGTAATGGCCTGTTAACTCCGGGGCTTTTAAAAATAAATGAAATGGCCCTTAGGGGACTGCCATTTTCCTTTTCGAAAAGACTCTGATCAGATGCGCTGATTTCATGGATTTGCACGGGAAGGATACGGCTTGTGACATTTTTGTCAGAAAGTTTAATATTCAGACCAACATGGTCATTTGATGCCATGTTCCTGAATGCAATGAATTCATTGTTCCAGGCAAAGCTTTTTATATCACAATACGTTTTCGAAATAACAGGAATCAAAATAATGCATTTCAGACGGCCTTCAAGGCTTTCATCCACATTATGATTTTCAAGGAGCCCGTCACACGGGTTTGTATCAAAATAAACGGAGAGCCTTTCTTTTAAAGTACCTCTTAACTCCTTCTGAAGATTCGTGACAAAGTCAGTTACCCAGCCATCAAGGTTATCGTTTTGCCGGTAACTGATGAAAATATCATATTCAAAAGAAGGCACCAGGCTTGCCATAGTTTTAACGGGATGGTATTCGGTATGTCACTCCGTTGCAGGAAAAGCTTCCACCCACGGCAGGTTCACCATTGCGGGCATGAATGATTCCGGCTACAAGTGCGCATGCCATTGATGTGCCCGACATCACCATATATTTCCGGTCAGGCCAGGTTGAAAAAATGTTAGAACCGGGGGCTACCCAATCAACCGCAGGCTGACCGTAATTTGAATATGAGGCACAACCCGAAATTCCGGTTGAACAGGTAAAGTCGAGTGCAGCCACTGTAAATACATTCGGGCCGTTTATGCATCCTGGCAGGTTAATATTGGCATCACCATGGTCATTGCCTGCCGACATCACTATAAAAATACCATGAGCAGCCAGTTCGCGAATAGCTGCAACCAATGGAGGATTTGAATTTTCACATGAAGATATATCATACCCGCCAAGACTCATCATAATCACATCACCGGCTTTACCGAATTTGGCAATATGGTCCAGAGCTTTAAGAATATTGGACCAACTGCCCTGGCCGTTACGGTCAAGAACTTTAACCGGAATGACTTCGGCACCTGATGAAACGCCATTGCAGCCAAGCTGGCCGATCCCTTTTCCGGCCGCGATTCCGGCACAATGGGTACCATGACCGGCAAAGTCATCTGTTGCATTTTCACCTTTTACAAAAGATACTGCAATAGTATTTTTCGCATTCACCTTCAGGTCAGGATGATTTTTATCGATGCCTGTGTCCAGTATCCAGATCGATTCAGAACGGTTATTGCTGTTAGCCGGGCCACCGATGAGGTCGACTGCACAGCTCGCCTTAGTGCTTTCATTGTAATTCCATGATTGCTGGATAGGGATGCCCTGCTGGATGGGGATTCCCTGCTGAATAGGAATTCCCTGTACCGAGAAATCCTCATATACGCCATCAACATTGGGATCATTTCTTAATTCATCAGCCTGTTCAGGAGACAAAAGTGCTTCAAATCCGACGCCACCGTCTACAAACCGGCCGTTATTTGAAGAAACACCTTTTGATTTCATAAAACCATCCAGGTGCGATAATTTTTTCTCCCGTGCCGGTCGGTTATCATTGTTCTGCATTTCGCGGTCTGTATTGTTTGCACGGTTTCTGATCACCGGAACCTCAAACTGATCCTTCATGATTACCACATAGTTGTTTTGTGCAGTCAGGTCATGGATCAAGCACAGAAAGAAAATAAAGGCGATTATTTTCATTGGAGCAAGACTTAGGTTAATAAATTCAAGCTAAACCGTTTTAAAATGGTCGGGTATGTTCAAACGGATTTATTGGTTAACAATACAATACAGTTTTTGTTAAGGTTTTTTTAACAAACCATTGAATTCATCTGCAGATGCCCGATTTATGTTGTTACTACGGTACCTGTTCCCATGATAAAAATGGGTTCCGCCATTAACTTTTAATACAAGCACTTGTTTTTAATAAAACCATTCAACAAAAAGCTCAAAACATACTCTATGAAAGGAAATGAAAGTTTACTTGAAGTATTGAACTCTTTGCTGGCTGATGAACTTACAGCAATCAACCAGTATATGGTCCATTCCGAAATGTGTGAGAACTGGGGTTACCAGAAGCTGCACAAAGCCATAAGGAAACAGGCATTTGATGAAATGAAGCATGCCGAATGGCTGATTGAAAGAATTCTTTTTCTTGAAGGAATTCCGATGGTATCAAAACTGAACCCGATCAGTATTGGCAAAACCGTTCCTGATATAATCAGGAATGACTATAATGATGAGATGGGTGCCGTAAAGGCTTATAACGAAGGTATAAGACTTGCACGGGAAGTCAGGGACCAGGCATCATCTGATCTTCTTTCGAAAATTCTTGAAATGGAAGAAGGACATATTGACTGGGCAGAGGCACAGCAGGACCAGATTGACCAGATGGGCTTGCAGAATTATTTGGTGAAGCAGATTGATGAGTAGGGGCTATTAGGCTATTAGGCTATTAGGTTATTAGGTTATTAGGTTATTAGGTTATTATCGTGATAGCCGAAATAATATAAGTATAAATTCTATTGGTTTCCACTCACTGTTTTCTCCTCCAGCTCCCGTATCTTTTGCCTGTAACTTTCTTCTACCTGCAAACGCTCAAATTCAGCGCCGGCACGCGATGCAAAGATGGACAGGATATATCGTGAGTTTGGAATTTCTTCCATGGGCTGATCATCCATAATCAGCAATAATCCGCAAACCTCACCGGCTGCGCAGAAAATGGGTGTTCCCAGGTAAGCTTCAATATTCAGTTGTTTGACAAGGATATCATCGGGAAACATTTCCCTGAGGTTTCGTGGATAAAACGTAGGATATCCGCGGATCACATTGAGCGAAGGACTTGTTTCAAGTTCAAATGTAAAGGGCTCGAGTGTTTTTGACCTGTGCCATCCATGAACCAGGGTTGCCAATTTTTTGTCATCACTTACTTTAGCAACCATTACAGTACAAACGCTGAAGGTTTTTGCAAGTAATTCAGTGAGTGTTGAGAAATAGGCCTGACCCGTAGATTTAGACGTATATTTGATCATTGTTGACAGCATTTCGGCTGTTTTCATATAATCAATAACACGGCGAACGCGAAAAACAACAACCGGGATCCCTTTCGATTTCACCTGCCGTATGATGCAACGGCCCCAGAATACATTGCCTTTAAGTGAACGGAAAGACAGTTCCTGGCTATGTTCAATGCCTTTACCGATGGTTTCAAGAAAAATATTCCTGCTGAATTCAACGGGTTCCGATTCATAAAGCGAAAACGCATTCCTGCCTTCTATCTCTGTTTTGTCAGAAGCCTGGAAAAGTTGCAGTGCTTTGGCATTGCAATCGTAAATAACGAAGTCGCGGGGATGGATTAAGAAAATCGCATCGGGGGAATCATCAAAAATTGCCCTGAACAGTTCATCAGTGCCATCGTGCAGCGGCTGAGAAACTTTATCGGCATATAACCTATAATTGCGCATTGAAAAAGGCTGGTTTAAGTGTGTGGTGTAAATTACGTTTAAACGCTTGAAATGTTGTGGTTTTATTGACGAAATTCAGAATTTGTTGACAAAGAATTTCAGTTATTAAGGAATATAGCAAATAAGGCCTAAGAGATACATCAATACCGAAAATCTCTTAGGCCTTAAAAGCTTAATTACTGATTACTTTTTTACTTAAACAGTCCTTCATCCCTTATCAGCATCAGAATGGCATTGTGAGGGACGATAACATATTTTTCATTATTGAATTCAATCTCCCAGCCGCTCTTCTGGAGATAAATGGCTTCATCCCCTATCTTCGGCTGCAATGGAACATATTTCACTTCATCGCTTTTATCCTTCCACGGTTCATCCACCTCGTTAATGGCAGGAATAGGATAACCCGGGCCTACTTTCACAACATACCCTGTCTGAATGTTCTCACGCTCCTGCACACCCGGAGGCAGATATAACCCGGTTTTTGTTTTTTCATGTGGTGTCTTAGGCTTAATCAATACCCTGTCGCCAACAACAATAAACTTATCCAGATTCTGGTTCCCTATTTCGAGTGACATGTGAGATGTTTGCAGCAAATATAGTAAAAACAACAAAGCACGTCATTGCGAACACCGGTTCCTACGGTGTGAAGCAATCTGCCCGAACAGGAAGGGCTTGAAATCTTCAAACCGCGAAGCTTCAAACAGCGAAGCATCAAACAGCAAAGCGTCAAACGGCGAAGCCTTCAAACGGCGAAGCCAATCAAACACCGATCAAGGAACACTGATTTAAGATTTAAGAAGAAGTTCCTATAAAGAAATGATCTCCAACCCAAACCTCTCTCTCAAAAATGCCTTTGTTGCCTCAGCTTCTTCAGTAAACCCCAGGAACATACCACCGCCACCCGAACCGCACAGTTTAAGGGAAAATAATCCCGATTCACTGCCAGCATTCCAAACCGGCTTTATAGCATCGGGAATCATGGGCGACAGGAATCTGACCTGGGCGTCAGAAAGTGCGGAAACCTGCTTCAATCCAAGGCTCCCGTTTTTCCACGATTCAACGGATGAGTTCACCAACGGTACATATTCTCCCTGGAAGTCTGAAAAGTATGAATGCTGACTGAACATTCTTCTGAATTCATTCACCAATGGTGCGGTTTCACAGGTTATTCCGCTATCCAATAAAAAAGGAACAATCCTGGTTTCCTTCGGAATTTCAGGTATTTTATACTCCGATTTTTCAATGATAACCGGAGCACCTATGTAAATGGATAATGGATCCACACCGGAACTGGTGCCATGGAAAAAGGACTCCATGAAAGCAAAAAGCTGCTGCAGAGTATTCAGATCTCTGATCTCCGATCTTTTATAGGAATCATACACAGCAGCGCACAAAGCACCTGAGCTGCCCAGTCCCTTATGCTCCGGAACAGAAGATTTCAAATAAAGGCCCCGGACTACATCATTCCTGAAGGCTTCCGTGTCGATGACTTCACTGGCATTACTGTTTATAAAACTACTGAACCGAACCAGAACATCATTTGACCGTCGCACGGAATCATCCGCAGTTCCGGCTGCCATGACAAGTTGCGCTGTTGCCCTGCGATAAGGAATGATTAAAACAGATGAACCGGCCATTACAGAGTATTCTCCAAACAGGATGACTTTGCCGTTGAAAATTCTGAAAGAGCCCATTTCAGCGTATTTTTAACGGTCCATTACCGGCCAAATCATGAATCACTTTCCCATTTTCGCAATAACCGGTAAGCTCTTTTTCAATGAATGTAATTACACCTGCTTTTGTAGAATCAGGGTACAACACATGCACGTTGGGACCGGCGTCCAGCGTGAATCCGACCGGGATTCCTGTTTGCCGGCGGAATTCCTTTATCCGTATGATGATCTCAAAGGTTTCCGGCCTGATGAGCATATAACCCGGGTCAGAAGTCATCATAAGGGCATGAAGAGTAAGTGCCTCGGTTTCGGTCACATTCATCAAATCATTCATTTCACCCGAATTCAGGGCACTAAGAATCCTCTCAAGATTTCGTTCCGCCTGCCCGATCCTGGCTTCACGAAGCGGATGTTTAATCATTAGCTCATGTCCACGGCTGCTTGAAACGGATTTAGCACCCGAAGATACAACCAGGACAGAATCTCTTAAAGCTGAAAGAACCTGGCCTTTATCTTCGACAGGCAGTGCATATTCATCTGAAGATCCTAATATAAAGGGTGTTTCACCCCATAAAGTCAGTCCGCCGAATACCGAGCGGCATGCACTTCCTGATCCGAGTCGTGCCATAAAGGATGCCTTCCTGAAGAAATCAGTGGTTAAGGTTTCCTCATTGTTTTGCATACTGCAGACAACCAATGCCAGGGCTCCAAAAAAAGAGGCGGAAGATGCAATTCCAGATGAATGGGGAAAGCTGTTGCACGATTCCAGCTTTATATGCAGGTTATTTATAAAAGGGAAATAGGGAATAAGCTTTCTGAAATAGGATACTATGCGATCCTCAAATTGAGGGTTCTGTTTTCCTTCAAACAGGAACTCAAGTTTAAAGGGTGCACCGGGCTTAATGCTGTAGTCAGATGTGAGGCTGGTGAAGCAGTTTGTAAGAGTTACGCTTAAGGAAGGGTTTGCCGGTTTCTGATCATTCTTTTTGCCCCAATATTTGACAAGGGCAATATTTGAAGGGCATTTCCATTCGGTTATGCCCTCTGATGGTTTATAAATTGCAGGCTGAAAGGCTTCTGCCAGGTAAGTTGTTTCAACAATTGCGGGGGACATTATAGTACGATTTGATTAAAAGAAAATATCGGAGTGGTCCCTTTCGAATTAAAGTATTGCCTGACGGCAGTTTCATTTTCTTCACTGACAGCCAGGGCAAAGTCGCCTCCCCAGGTTCCCAGGGATTTCATTTCACCGGGAAAATCATCGAACATCAATTCCTTTACAGTCGGCTTTTCCAGCAATTCAGACAGTATCTGCTCATGCCGACCGATAAGATTAACAAATTCCTTTAAATCCCGGGCCTCAGCTATTCTGAGGGTCAGATCATCAATCATGGTTATGTGTTTCCGTTCAACTTTCCCTGTAGAATTCCATCCTGAAATTCCGGTTCCCGTATCCACCTTTTCCCCCAGGTAAACAAGCCAGAGTTTGTCTCTGTATCCGGGATTGAAGACTATACGGCAATATGAAGGTTTACCGTTTATCTGCCGGTATACGACCGGTCCGTCAGATAAAGCCCCTGCAAGATCGGCACCTGATCCCCCGAACGTTTTAAATAAAAGTTGAAACGGATCTACACCGGCCCAAGCAGCAACGTTGGCAACCAGTGCAGCACTGCTGCCAAAGCCCCATTCCATTTTGAATCCTGTATAGGTGTTGACTTCTAAACCGCCAGGTGATGCAAATAAAGCAGGATTCAAGTTTCCTGCTTCCTGTAACAACGAAACTAATTTTTGTGCTGTATTTTGATCTGTGGTTTCTGAAACAGTCCACGTGACGGTATCTGCAACCATTGTGAACCAAAGATAATCCATTGAATAAGCATTCCATTTAATTTGCCCATCCTGGCCTTTCAGTGAAACTTGCATATCTTGTCCGGGTTTCAGGGGGAGTACTATGGCCCTGGCCCCGAGAAGGACCATGTATTCACCGGTTAGTATAAGCTTTCCGTTGGAGCGGTACATTATGTGTTTAAAGGTTTAGATGTTTAAAGGTTTAGGTATTCGGAATAGATCGTCATTGCGAACACCGGTTCCTACGGTGTGAAGCAATCTGCCCGCACAGGAAGTTCCCTGCCAGAAGCACTGGTTTGGTACCAATGGAACCCGCGGCATCGCTCCGTTTAAAGACCTTCCTGTGCTGGCAGATTGCTTCGTCGCCTGAGAATCTGCTATAATCAGTGAACTGACTGGCTCCTCGCAATGACGGGGCATCTATTTTTATCTTTTTCGTAATTCCGACAAAAATTCTTTTACATCTGAATAGGAAACGGTTTTATTATGAAACCAGGTGAAAGCTTCCTTCTTTTCAGAAATACCAGCACTTAACTGGTTCAGAATGTTGGCCAGGTGAAGTTTCATATGACCCCGTTGAATCCCACCTGTGATCAGTGCTTTTATAGCACTGAAATGATTGGCCATTCCCGCTGAGGCTGCAACTGACATCAGTTCACCTGCGCCGGGATTACCAAGCAGTGCAAGCGATGCCTTAGCCATAGGATGAAGGCTTGTGAGACCACCGGTGACACCCACTGCAAGAGGAATGTCGATAATAAACTCAAACAAACCCGGTTTCAGGAATAACCGCGACAACGAGGTATACCCTCCGCCTGAAGAAGCCCAGGAATGACCGGCCGCCTCCGCAGCCCTGAAATCATTCCCTGTGGCTAACATTACGGCGTCAACCCCGTTATATATCCCCTTATTATGAGTGACCGCCCTGTTCATATCGATTGAAGCGATATTCACCGCCAGTTCAAACCTGCGCAGGAATTCGGTGTCAAACTCATCGGCAGGACATGAAACTTTACATTCTACCCGACACCCGGGTGTATAGTTTGATAAAATAGACAAGATCACCTCAATATGCCTGCCCGTGTTTTGTTCCTCAAAACGATTCACCATAAATTCAGACATCTTTTCCAGGCAGGTATTAATGAAATTAGCTCCCATGGCATCCGCTGTGTTGAAAAGCACCTCCGCCCTGAAATAATTTTCCAGCCTGTCAGTCATATCCTGCAGGGTTACCTGTTGAATCCCCCCTCCCCTGGCCCGCATCGACGCAGTGAATGAGCTGACACAATCAACCATGGCAGGCTTAATTTCTTCAAACATTCTGAAAAGTATTTCCTTGTCCCCGTTCCACATAAAATGGATGTGTCCGGCTTTTGTCATGCCTATAATCCGGGTTGTGAATCCGCCCTTTTTATACCAGAATTTAGCAGCGGAAGCAGCAGCAGCAACAACGGAACTTTCTTCGGTAACCATAGGGATGATATACTCCTTTCCGTTAACCAGGAAATTAGGGGCAAGATTGTATGGAAGAGGAAATCCGGAGACTGCATTTTCAGTGAAATCATCCAGTTCACCCTTCCAGTTGGTATGCATCTGCCTGATAAATTCAGATGGCTGAGAAGTAAATTCTGAAGCAACCTGAATTTTCTGTTCACGGGTCATTGTTGAAAACCCTTCAATCATCTTTTCCGGTTTCAATCTATTTCACAGTTAGATAGGCATAAGCCAGTTTAAGTCCGTTCACCTGGTCGGTACAGTATTTTTGCAACGATTCGTATCCTTCAGCCGCGTGTTTCAGGAATCCTGATGCCTGCCCATATATAGCCGTTGTGTGAACTTTATTGATGAGGTAATATCCGTCGAGAAAATTTTTTATTCCCCCGGAAACGATCACTTCATGGCATCGTGTTGTGTGCTCACTATCCAGTATCTCATTCACATAATTTACCATGCTGAATCCCGGTTCGCCTATGCGGGTATAAGGTTCATACAGAAACTGTCTGTCAGTGCTGCCGCGCATGAGTTCGACCCTGGCAAAGTTGGTTCCCCCGAAAGCAGCAAACTCAATGGCGCTGATGGGTAATTTAAATAATTCACGAAGGCTTGCAGGCCCCATTCCCTGTCCCACTTCTTTCACAATAACCGGATATCGGGCCACTTTTAGTAACCGTTTTATAGTTTCAACAGGCGGATGGTTTAACCTGTCGCCTTCAGGTTGAAACCATTCCTGCAGGGGATTGATATGAATAATGAGTCCGTCTGCCTTAAGGCTGTCAACCAAATGGTGAATGGCTTCCGTTTTGTTTTCATGGATCAGCTGTTCGGTTTGAACAATGCCAAGATTTGCGAATAACGGGAGATCAGTTCCTATAATGTCCCGCACATTAAAATCATCAAAATAGGTATTTCCGTGAAGCAATGTCCGGCATGAACCGAGTCCCATTCCCATACCGAATTCCCGGCAGGCTTTTGCCAGGTTATGATTTATATCCTTTGCGCCGGATGTGCCTCCCGTCATGCTTGAAACCCAGAGCGGAGCCCTAAGCTTCTTCCCAAGGAATTTCACCGGAGGAAGGTCTCCCTCCGGATGAGCACTTAACAGAGGTTCATAATGAAACCGGTTATCGTGTTCCTCAATGCTGATCTGAGATTGCAGTGCAGCATGAATATGATCGGTTTTACGCTGCTCCATCAGAGAAGGTGTTTTAAACCCAGAAAGCGTGATATCACAATATGGAGAATTTCAGATGTTCCTTCGCCTATCTGAAGAATACGCTGATCGCGGTAAAAGCGCTCAATGGGATTGTCTTTGAATAAACCATAGGCGCCGAAAATCTGGACTGCCTGGTCAGCTATTTCTTTTGCAATTTCAGAACAGTAAAGCTTTGAAATAGCTGCTTCACGTTCATAAGGCTTATTCTGATCCTTTAGAATGCAAGCCAAATAAAGCGTGTTGCGGGCCAGTTCAAGCTTCATATCCATATCGGCAAGTTTAAAGGCTATCGCCTGGTTTTTTCCTATCGGATGTCCGAATTGCTGCCTCTTTTGTGAATATTCGAGCGCCATTTCAAACGCACCCTGAGCAAGTCCCAAACCCATGGCCGCAATAGCCAGCCTTCCGCCGTCAAGGGTTTTAAGCATAATACGGGCACCCATTCCCCGTGTTCCGAGAATGTTTTCTTCCGGCACACGGCAGTCTTTGAATTCAAGCGTACCGGTATCAGCTGCTCTCCACATCATTTTGTTATGGATGCGCTGGCAGAAATAACCGGGGGAATTACGCGGGACCAGTATGGCTGAAAGCTCCCTGGTTCCGTTATTTTCACCTGTAACAACCTGCAATGTGGCTCCGAAAGATATATCCGAAGATGAATTGGTTATAAATATCTTTGATCCGTTTATTACCCATTCGCCTTTTTCAAGAACGGCTGATGTTTTAGTACCACGGGCATCCGAGCCTGCAGTTTCTTCAGTTAGTCCAAAAGCCCAAAGCTTATCGCCCCTGCAAAAGGCAGGAAGCATTTCGGACTTTTGCTTTTCATTTCCGAATTGAAAAACCGGACCTATTCCAAGGGAATTATGCGATGCCACAGTGGCTGCCTGGGAGCTGTCGATCCGGGCGAGTTCTTCAACGGCAATAATGTAAGATAATGTATCAAGATCCTGGCCACCATAACGACCGGGCAAGGTAATGCCAAACAAGCCGAAATCCCCCATCTTTTTAGTAATTTCAACTGAAAACTGGTTCTTTTCGTCCAGTTCCGCTGCGAGACCCCGAATTTCGGATTCGGCAAAATCTCTGACCTTTTGCCTGTATAATTGGTGTTTCTCTGTAAGTAAAGGATGCATTTAGTTATAAACTTAATTGTTAATAGAATCCTGCAGGTAAATCAGCGGTTCATCTTTTTTCACCCTGTCACCTGTTTTAATGGCGATTTTTTCAACCATGCCTTCACATGTTGCCATAATTGTGTTTTCAAGTTTCATCGATTCAATGGTTAGCAGGTAATCACCCCTGTTTATCCTCTGTCCCTCCGATACCCTTATATTCAATACCGTTCCGGGCTGAGGTGCTTTAACCATATTACTATGGCTTGTAAAATATGCCGTTTCACTTACATAATCCTTTTCGGACTTCAGCGCAAAAACAGGCCATTGCCAGGTTAAATGACCGTCTGAAACCGATACGGTTGTTCCTTGTTCAAAACGGGCATACAATTCAACAGGCCGGCCATTGAAAAGGAAACGCAACCTGTTGCCGCTTTTATTCAGGTCTGAAATTTCAATTCTTTCTTCATTGATATATAAGTCAATGCTTTGGGGTCCGGTTCTTTCATATTCTATTTCGGTTACTCCCTGATCGGCACGAAACCGAATGCGGTTTACATTTCTCCAGAAACCGGAATTCCAGACTGCATGTTTTTCTGTCGATTCAGAATTCAATACCCAAAATGCAGCACCACAAAGCGAGACCCGTTCAAATACTTTCCGGCGTTGGGCAATCAGCAAGCTGTACCCATCCAGTTTTTGGTTCAGCCACACCGTGGAAGTTTTTTCATTTTTGAAATCAGGATCAGACAGGATCAGATCAAGCAATGCCAGATTGTTATGAATTCCGGTTACAGCAGTTTGTTTAACAGTACGTTTCAAAAGTTCAACAGCCTCACTGCGTGAATTAGCATGAATAAGGATTTTGGCAACCAGCGGATCAAAGTTCTCAGCGATGGCACTCCCCGGCCTCACCGATGTTTCAAGTCGAAGTCCATTTACTTCAGGAAATGATAGTTCATGCACAATTCCGGGAGAAGGTAACAGGTCATTCTCAGGGTCTTCAGCATACATACGTGCTTCAATGGCATGACCTTCCGACTTTAGATTCTGTTGCTTTAAAGCAAGCGGAAATCCTGCGGCAATTTTGATTTGTTCCGCAACCATGTCGACTCCTGTAATTAATTCAGTAACGCCGTGCTCGACCTGTATTCGCGGATTCACTTCAAGAAAATAGTATTTACCCGAAGGTTCAACCAGGAATTCAACCGTTCCGGCACCTTCGTATTTAACTGACCGGGCAATCTGAAGGGATGCATGGATAAGCTCATTCAAAACATGTGCTGGAACTGATGAAGGACTTTCCTCGATAAGCTTCTGATGACGCCGCTGCACCGAACATTCCCTTTCAAAAAGATGAACGGCATTGCCATATTTATCAGCAAGAATTTGTATTTCGATGTGCCTTGCGTTTTCAATATATTTTTCAATATATATCCGGTTGTCGCCGAAATATTGAAGTGCTTCATTTGAGGTAGTTTTCAGCACATTTTCAATGTCATCGGGCGAAGATACAAGCCGCATACCTTTGCCACCGCCTCCTACCACGGCTTTTACAATTACCGGGTAAGGCAAAGTATCCTTCAGGGAAAGCAATTCCAGGGAGTTTCCGCAAAACGACTCAGGAACCGGAATTCCAAGTGAACCGGCCCATTCACGGGCGTTTATTTTATCTCCCATTAATTTCAGAATCGAAGCAGGCGGCCCTATAAATGCAATATTGTGGGTATGGCAAGCTTCGGCAAAGAGAGAATTTTCTGCAAGAAAGCCATAGCCCGGATGAATCGCATCACAGCCGGTTTCGACAGCGATGTCAATTATTTTTTCAATATTCAGCCATGTTTCCAAAAGCGTTCCTTTACCAAGAGAGAACGATTCATCACTTTCTTCAGACCACGGGTTACCGGCTTCAATTTCAGTGTAGAGCGAAACAGTGGAAATACCCATTTTGCGCGTTGTCCGTATAATCCGTAACGCGATTTCGCCCCTGTTGGCAATCAGTATTTTTTTCAAAGGCCTTTCCATGAAATCAAAGCATTTCATTTTCCCAGACAGGAAGTCGTTTCTGAAGACAGGCATTAACGCCTTCCCTGGCTTCTAAGGATGTTCTTATGCCGGCCAGCTGATTTGCCGTCTGGGTCTTCAGTCCGGGTAATAGCAGATCAGGGTATGGATTGCGGAGATTATACTTAATTGTACGCTGTGCTTCAGGAGCACCTCTTAATAACTGGCTGATAAGTCCCTCGAGAATTTCCTGCGCACCAGGTTCATCATATATCCGGTTAACAAGTCCGGTTTCTTTTGCCTCCCCGGCTGTAAAATTGCGGCCGGTAAGAAGGTATTCGCTTATTTTACCAGGGCCTGTTTTAGCCGTGACATAGGGCATAATTGTGGCAGGCACCAATCCAAGCAATACTTCGGAAAAAGCAAAGACTGAATTATTTTCTGCAAGTACAATATCAGAAGCAGCAGCAAAGCCATTCCCG
Organism: Bacteroidales bacterium; assembly: GCA_035299085.1. Lineage (NCBI taxonomy): Bacteria > Pseudomonadati > Bacteroidota > Bacteroidia > Bacteroidales > Bacteroidales bacterium. Next base: position 57,863 of record DATGXG010000048.1, read on the forward strand.
CCCCCCATGCAAAACCCGTGAACCTGGCTTATAATTATTTTCTTACTGTTGTAAATTTCATGAAAGCAGGATGCAAGTATCTCACATTCAACATAGTTCTCCTCGATTGACAAGCTCAACGAGTTTTGCATCCAGTTAAGATCGGCTCCTGAGCAAAATGAATTCCCTTTTCCGCGGATAGTAATGATTCGTATGGATGGAACGTTGTTCAGGTGAAGTATAGCCTGAAGAAATTGTGACAGCATTTCAATATTCAGTGCATTGTGTTTTTCAGGCCTGTTAAGCCATATAACAGCCGAATTTCCGCTTATTTCTGTGAGAACGGGAGTTTCTTTTACCATTTGACACAATTGTATTACATGCGATAGATCCCATTTTCAGGATCAGCGAATTTTTTGTTCATTGACATGGCGATGCCCAATCCAAGCACCTTCCTGATATCCACGGGATCGATGATCCCGTCATCCCACAACCGGGAGGTGCTGTAATAAGGAGATCCCTGCTTTTCGTAAGTTTCAAATATTGTGCTTCGTTTGGTTTCTGCCTGGAGTACTGCTGCAGAGCCATTATTGTGTTTTTCGCCTATAGTAACCAGCACATGCGCGGCCTGCTCGGCTCCCATCACTGAAATACGTGCACCCGGAAGCATGAATAAAAGCCGTGGGTTAAAGGCTCTGCCAGACATAGCATAATTCCCCGCCCCGAATGAACCGCCGGTGATTATTGTGAATTTAGGAACCACGGATGTAGCAACTGCATGTACCATTTTGGCACCGTCGCGGGCTATTCCGTTATGTTCAGCCTCCCTGCCCACCATAAATCCGGTGATATGCTGAAGAAAGACCATGGGAATCTTACGGTAATTGCAAAGTTCGATAAAATGTGTTCCTTTTAAGGCCGAGGATGCATGGATTACACCGTGGTTAGCGAGAATTCCGACTGTATAGCCCATTATCCGCGCAAATCCGGTGACCAGGGTTTGGCCATATTCCGTCTTGAATTCCTGGAAACGGCTTCCGTCTACAATCCGGGCAATGATCTCACGGGGATCAGGATTTTCCCTGACTGATTGAGGAAGAAGGCCATATAATTCGTGGGGGTCATATAAAGGTTCTTCAGGGGTAGCTTGCAGGTTGCTTTGCTTTTCAGGCCGGTGAAGCGTTTCAAAAATGTTCCTGCAAATATGGAGCGCATGCTCATCGTTGACTGCAAGATGGTCAGCCACACCCGAAATACCTGTGTGAACTGCAGCGCCACCCAATTCTTCAGCTGAAATTTCTTCACCTATTGCGGCACTAACAAGGGGCGGACCTCCTAAAAAAATAGTACCCTGGTTCCTGACGATGATCGTTTCTTCACACATGACGGGTATATAGGCCCCGCCTGCTGTGCAGGAGCCCAAAACAACAGCAACCTGTGGAATGGCGGCGGCAGAAAGAACCGACTGGTTATAAAAGATCCTTCCGAAATCATTCTTGTCGGCAAAAACCCTTGCCTGTTCAGGAAGATAAATACCACCCGAATCGACAAGATAAATACAGGGCAGGTTGTTTTCGAGTGCAATTTCCTGGGCCCGAAGGTGTTTTTTAATCGTTTCAGCCACATAAGTGCCGCCCTTGATGGTTGCATCATTCGCAATGATAACTGTTTCACGGCCGTGGATGATTCCAATGCCGGTTACAATGCCTGCACCAGGAAACTTATCTTCATATTGTCCGAAAGCCGCCAGAGGAGACAATTCCAGGAATGCGCCCGAGGTGTCGACAAGAAGGTCTATGCGTTGCCTTGCAGTTAGTTTTCCTTTTGATGTATGATTCCGGATGCGTTCAGGATCACCGCCACGGGTATACTTCCGGATGTACTGCCGGAGTTCGGCAACAGACGACTCATATGATTCCCTTCGGATCCTGAATTGTTCATTACCCGTTTTAATATTTGATTTGAGAACATCCAAGGTATTTCAATGCTTTGCAGATTAACACCATCCTTTAATAATTGTTCATAACGCAACCATTTGAATGTGTTTAACGTAAACGAGCTAAAAATCAAACATGTCCGGCAAACTGATCCAGAAACGCGGCCAGAAGAAGTACAATGTACCGGTCATTGGCCATTTCGGTGACAAAAGTGTGCGCTTTAAATCAATCCTTCAGGCTGAAAGGCTTGTCGGAATCAACTACAACCTGATTTTCGAGGCCTGCATCGGTAAGATTTACAGGGCCGGTAATGTTTACTGGGAATTTGAAAGAGGAAATCACTACATTAAATACAAGGCCTATTACTTAAGGGCCAAGGAAAAGATTAAAGAGCTGGAAGAGAAGCACGCAGGCTGAACGTCGGCCGTCATTGCGAGGAGCCACACATACCAATGAGTTTACCAAAATTTCAAGCGACGAAGCAATCTGCCTGAACAGGAAGGACGCTGCAAAGTGATACTTATTCCAATTATTTTTGTCTTGGTAATGTTCTGCCTGTGCTGACAGATTGCTTCGTCGCGATAGATTCTGCCATAATCATAATTTTTGTTTGCTCCTCGCAATGACGATTTTCATTTTTTCCTATATTTCGGCTACAAATTTTTCCAATGGGAATATCTCAACCGCCGGAATCCCAGATAACAGGGCAGCCACAGAACACATGGGTTTCAGAACCAAACCCAAAAGCGTATACCCCTTACCTGAAGAAAGCCTGGAAAATAGCAAAATGGAGCGCCATTGGTTTCTTCGGTTCAACCATCCTTGCAGTTCTTCTTTTCTCCTTTATCAATCCTCCCCTAACACCCCTGATGCTTCAAAGAGCGTTTGCAAAAGATTCCAAAGGTCATTTTGCCGGTATCCATAAAGACTGGGTTTCATACCGGCATATTTCTCCCAATATGATACAGGCGGTTGTAGCTTCGGAGGACAACCGGTTTACAGAGCACTTCGGAATCGATATGCAGGCTGTAGAAAAGGCTGTAGATTATAATAAAAGGCACAGGAGAAAGCATGGCGCCAGTACAATCAGCCAGCAGGTGGCTAAAAATGTATTCCTTTGGCCGGCACGGACCTGGATAAGGAAAGGATTTGAACTTTATTTCACGGTGATGATTGAAACCGTCTGGAGCAAAAAAAGGATAATGGTTGTATACCTCAACGTGGTTGAAACAGGCAATGGAGTATACGGCGTTGAAGCGGCCTCGCAAAAATACTTTCATAAACCGGCATCGCGTCTCACCCGGGGTGAGGCGGCCCTAATAGCCGCATCCCTGCCGAATCCGAGGAAAAGAAACCCCTCCCAGCCTTCGGCTTACATGCTCCGAAGGCAGGCGAAGATATTGGATATCATGAGAAAGATAGGGAAGGTGGAATTATAAAATACCACGTCATTGCGAGGAGCAAGAACAATTATTGATTATAGAATAGATTTTATGCGACGAAGCAATCTGCCCGAGCAGGTAAGACCTTGCAAAGAGAGATACTTCCGTTGTTTGTCTTTCTTGGTTAGGCCATTCCTGTGCCGGCAGATTGCTTCGTCGCGGCAACATCCTGCTATAATCAGAGTTATGGCTCGCTCCCCGCAATGACGAACTATTACATCAGCACTGCCTTCGCGAAATTCACACAGTTCTTTACTTCTTTCACAGCGTCTGACCAGGGTTTTACATCGTATTCAAGCTCTATATCACAGAATATGGGATATTTCTGTTTCTGTACAAATGTAAGTACTTCGGCAAGCGGCATTTGTCCCTGTCCCCAAACCTGGTTTGTATTCGCCGGATCAACATTCGGACCGGTCTTGTCTTTGATATGCAGGCTTACAATCCGGTCGTGGTATTTCTCAATAAATTCATTCGGATGTTTACCTGTCGAACCGAAATAATGTCCTGAATCAAAATTGAGCATGACACTGGGCGAAACGGCGAGGAAAGGATCCACGCTGAAGCCCGGAGTGGCAAACTGCATATGGTTATGAAAAATGGCATACAGGCCATGCTTTTCAGCAAACGGGGCGAGTTTTTTCACAGCTTCCTCGCCGATTTCTTCTGTTACCCCTTTGGCACCAATTGCCTTTGCGGCTTTAAAAGCATAATCGATTTCTTCATCACTCCATTTAGACGGCGAAAATTTGATGATATGAACGGATATTCCGGCATCATCAAATTTCTTTTTTACATCGGCATATTTACTGATCGGTAGTGCAAGCCGCCATGCTTTTACATCCTGGTTGTATTTCTCCATGGCTGCCTTTTGCTCGGGTGTCAGTTCAAATCTGCGTGGAGGAGGCGGAGGAGGCGCAGCAGGCTGAGGTGTTTTTGGCTGAACATCAGTTGCTGGTGCGGGTGGCGGAGGAGGCGGTGGAGGAGGCGCATTCCTGAAAAAGGACATCATCGGATTCTCCGGGGCACCAAGATATTCTTCCACATCGCCGCTCATCAGCTCGATCGTGCTGATGCCGGTTTCAGTGCAATATTTGATAATGTTGTCCACACCGCCGGGCATACTTCTCCAGCTATAGGTGATGGCGCCGATATTTACACCATTGAAATTTGAATCGGTCAATTGGAAAGATGAAGCGGGTGATTTACCCAGGGCACTTTTCAACGGAACCATTGAAAATGCAGCGACGGCAGCGGTACTTCCAATAAAGCGCCTGCGCGAAAACCCTTTGCTTTTGTTGATTTTGTTATCCATAATCGTTGATTTAGTTTTCAGAAGATTATTAAAATTAGGATAATTCAATTCGGAAAACAAACACAATCTACGAATAGGGAGAAAGTATGGATAAAAAGCCCGGACTGAAGTCCGGAGCAATTCATACGACACCGGTTAATTTTCGTATTACCGGGTTGAGCATTTGGGACATCCGGTGCAACCGGTTTTCTTCTTCGGGGAAAAACACATTGAATATACGCTGTAAAAGGTATACCCAGCTGAAACACAAACTGCTGTATAGGTAAGAATATCCTGTATCATGGCTCAGACAAATAAAACGGCAATGTTAAAAGTTATAAATGAGGCGATCCACGCCAGTGCGGTAGTCATGGTAAGCGAAAACAGCGGCCATTTCACCGATCCGGTTTCATTGTAAATTGCCGTAAGGGTGGCCAGGCAAGGAAAATAAAGCAATGTAAACACCAGGAATGAAAGGGTGGCTGGTATTGTGAATTCCCCTGAAGCGCTGATTCTCTGTTCAAGCGAAACAGACGAATTGGCATGATCGTCAGAATAAATCACACCCATTGTACTGACTACTATTTCTTTGGCAGCAATACCGGTAATCAGGCAGACGCCCATTTTCCAATCGAATCCCAGCGGGGCAATCACGGGTTGAACTGTTTTTCCGATTCGGGCAATATATGAATTCTGCACCGAAGAGGTTTGCTGTGCCTGTTTTTCTGTCTTCTGAACCGGAAAATAACCAAGTGCCCAAATTAAAACAGAGGCAATAAGAATGATTCCTCCCATTTTCCTGAGATATTGTGATGCCTTCATCCACATATGCTTTGTCACCGACCTGATTGTCGGCAATCTGTAGGGAGGAAGTTCCATTACAAACGGTGCATCGGAAGATTTAAAAAGAGTCTTTTTAAAAACAAGCGCGACACCCACAGCCATAATTATACCGATAAGGTAAATGGAAAACAGCAGGGTTCCCTTGAATGAAGGGAAAACGGCCCCTATGAGCAGTATGTAAACCGGCAATCGGGCACTGCACGACATAAACGGATTAATCAGGATAGTAAGCAGGCGATTGCTCCTGTTTTCGATTGTCCGCGTTGCCATGATGGCAGGAACGTTGCACCCGAATCCCATAATCAGGGGAATGAATGACTTGCCATGCAGGCCTATCTTATGCATCAGCTTATCGGTTATAAAAGCCGCCCGTGCCATATAACCGGTGTCTTCCATTATGGAAATAAAGAAAAACAGGATCAGAATATTTGGTAAAAACACAATTACGCCTCCCACACCACCGATTATCCCGTCAGTCAGCAGATCCTTGAATGACCCGGCCGCCATGTGTTCATTAATGAGTGAGGATAACAACGCCACGCCGTTTTCAATCCATTGCTGCGGATAAGCGCCCAAATTAAATGTAGCCGAAAACATAACCCACATAAACAACAGGAAAACCGGGAAACCCAGGTAACGGTTGGTCAGAAGGTTATCAATGCCGTCCGATACCTTGCGCCGGTTCAAAGTTCCTGGTTTATAGGTTTCCTTTAGTGCCCCTGAAATGAAACCATACCGGGCATCCGTAATCACACTTTCAACGGTATCGCTCATCAGGTGTTCAATCCTGGCGGATTCTTCGCGCGCTGTAATTGTAAGGGATTCATAAACCGGGCTGTTCATCATCAGGTCTTCAACATGACTGTCGCGCCCGAGAAGCCTAAGTGCCAGGAAACGTGGTGACAGGTTACCATCATAGCCGCCTGTCTTTCCGGAGTTGAGTTTACCGGTTATACGGGTGATGGACTGTTCTATTTCAGTGCCATAGTTGATTTTCACATATCGCTGAGAAGTTTCCCTGCCATTGTAAACATCAATCACCTTTCTGAACAGCTTGTTAATTCCCTTACCCCTGGCTCCGATTGTAGGGACAAACGGAATTCCGAGCATACTTCCCAGGGTGAGGTAATCAAAATGATCGTGAAGTTTCAGCAATTCATCGAACATATTTAGCGCCACAACCACTTTTACATTCATGTCGATCAGCTGGGTGGTGAGAAAAAGGTTCCTTTCAAGGTTTGCCGCATCGATTACATTTACAACGACATCGGGTTTGCTTTCGACGATGAATTCTCTCACAAATAATTCTTCAGGTGAATACGCCGAAACCGAGTAGGTTCCCGGAAGGTCAGTGAGGTGAATCACTGTGTCGTCAACCTTAAATGTTGCGGTTTTCGAACTTACAGTGACACCGGTATAGTTGCCGACATGCTCCCGCGATTTCGAAGCGTAATTATAAATAGTTGTTTTTCCTGAATTCGGGTTTCCGACCATGGCAACCCGGATAATCCTGTCTTGCCTGTTAATTTCAGGGGCTTCCTGCAAAAACTCAGGATGGATCTGCTCATCGTGAATTCCTTCGATTTTGTCGGTACTGACTTCAATAAGTGAGGCTTCATTCCTCCGCAAGGAAATATTATATCCAAGGATGCTGAATTCTATCGGGTCATTCAGCGGAGCATTTTTTACAACGGTAACTCTTTTCCCCTTCACAAAGCCCATTTCGCCGAGCCGCTGCCTGAACGCCCCTTTGCCTTTAACAAATATTATATAAACCGATTCACCTGTTTCAACTTCCGATAATTTCAAATGGCTGTTCATATAGAAAATTTCACGGTGTAATAATATTTATAATATGTGCCGTGAACAATACCAACATATTGTGAATTTATTTAAAGGGTAACAGGGAAATAAACCTCTTTTTTCCTTATTATTTCATTAAAATTCATATCTTTAATACTAGAGTTTCAGAAATGGAATGCTGCGATAACATATATGATAAAATCCAGGAACTGCTGGGCAGCATTCCCGGAAATGTCACCATTCTCGAAGAGCAGATTGATGCAGATATACAAACTGAATACTACGAATATTCAAAAAATATCGGGAAAAGTTTTGACAGGGATAAGGTATTAAAAGAAAAGGAAAATATATTTCTGAGCGATATTGATGAAGGGCAAAAGAAGCAGATGCTTGCCCAGTTGGCCTGTATTGACAGTGTTGAAGCTTACAGAACCCTTGAAAGGTATATCGAAAATAAAGAAACCGGCTTAAAGGATTGGGCTACACTGGCTTTTAAGGAAAGCAGGCTGTTGATAGAGAGCAAACTACTTGATGAGAACCAGGTGCTGATATCAACCGGTCTGGGCGGAAAAGGTCTCAGGCTGCGTTATTATACTGTGCTGTTATCCGAAGGACAAAAACCGTTTACTGTTTTTGAACAGGAAACGATTAAAAAGGAACTTGAATACTCTTTGAGAAAGTATGGAGGGGAGCCTGAAAAGATCAATTTCGACAGGGAACTCTGTAGCGTTCTTACAATAATACCTTTGCAGGCACCAGTTCAGCGGCTGTTTGATGAAATAGTAGCCGAGTGTAACCAATACGGGAATTTCCTTAATTCGGAATATATAATAACCAATGTCAGGGTATTCTCGAACCAGGAGATAAGGGAAATGATCAACCAGTAAATAAAAAAAACCCGGAGTGAATTACCCCGGGTTTATTTTTTAGCGTTTGAAATTTAATTCTGGATCTTTTCTTCATCAAATTCAACGCCTTCAAGATCGTCAAAATCAACGTTGGTGTAGTTGTCGGTTAATTCTTCGCCTTCCTGGCCATTACCATCGGTTTTAACGGTTTTAATAAATTCAATCACTTCCTGGAATCCTTCGGCGAATTTGTCGAAATCTTCTTTATACAGGAAAATTTTGTGTTTCTCAAAGAAAAAGCGTCCGTCTTTCTGAAACCGCTTCTTGCTTTCAGTAATCGTCAGGAAATAGTCATTTCTTCTGGTGGCCTTAACATCAAAAAAATAGGTTCTTTTTCCTGCTCTGACCGCCCTCGAGAATATTTCCCGGTGATCTGAATCTTCGGCGGTCCGGCTTTTTTCATTCCGATCTTCAATCATACGTCAGGGGTTTTTAGTAGAGTATTTTAGTCATTTCAAAAATAGGAAAATTTCCTTTGCAAGCTCAATAAGGACTGCGAAAAATTTGTTTTTTTAAGAAAATTGCGTTATATTATGAATTTTGCAATTTCATCTTCCTGATTTGAAAAAATGCATTTATTTTGCAATCTCAAATCAATTGATTTATTATAGCACCGGAAACACAGCACGTTCTTTATATATGATCAGCCGAAGGATTTTAAGAATTAAGATTTTACAGCTCCTGTACGCCTACTTCCAGGGAGCTGACTCTGCAATGGCAAAGTTTGAGAAAGAACTGTTTTTCAGTATACAGAAAACCTATGATCTATATCACTACCTTCTTTTGTTGATCATTGATGTTGCTGATTATGCAAACTCCCGTATTGAAATAGCCCTTCAGAAAAAAATTCCCACACGCGAGGACCTGAATCCCAATACCAAGTTCGTGGACAACCAGGTCATTCAGCAATTGCGGGTAAACAGGCAATTGAACCAATACCTGAATACAACCCGGCTTTCGTGGGTAAATTCACCAGAGCTTATAAAGAAACTTCATAACCGGATCAGGATGACTCAGTATTTCAAAGACTATATGGAACATCCCGAGAGAAGTTATGAAGAGGATAAGAAGCTCATCATTGAGATCTATACAGGTGAAATCATCAATACCGAGAGTATATACCAGACGCTTGAAGAACAAAGTATTTACTGGAACGACGAAGTGGAATTTGTGATCAGCATGATTGCAAAAACAATAAAGGATTTTAAGGAAGATGACCAGGAGACAGCGGAGTTGATGCAGTTATTCAAGAACGATGATGACCGCGATTTTGCCCGTGACCTGTTCAGGAAATCCGTTGTACATAAGGAAGAATATATTAAGCTTATTGAATCGTATACCGAAAACTGGGATGTGGAAAGGATAGCTTTCCTCGACATGCTGATTCTTGTCATGGCAATCACCGAAGCTGTGGCTTTCCCTTCCATACCTACGCGGGTTACAATTAATGAATATCTTGAAATCGCCAAATTCTACAGTACCGAAAAAAGCAGTGTTTTTATAAACGGCTTGCTTGATAAAATTTTCAAGCATCTGAAAGACAACCAGAAGATTGTTAAGACGGGACGGGGGCTGATTGGGGAAGTATGATGCCGTCATTGCGAGGAACGTGCCAAATCATTGATTATAAGACAATTTCATGTCGACGAAGCAATCTGCCTGAACAGGAAGGACGCTACGATGAAAAAGGTACCTGAATGCTGTTTTCTGGTGAAGTCCTGCATGTGCTGGCAGATTGCTTCGTCGCTTTAATTCCTGCTAAAATCAGAAATATTTTCTGCTCCTCGCAATGACGGGAAAAAATTCTAATTTTGCAGTGAATTCTTCTAATATTAAATAATAAAAAAGATCAAATGAGCAATTTTTTAAGTGTTGTTTTAATGGCTTCACCAAACGGCCAGGGTCAGTCGAATCCCTTATCTTCCCTGATTCCCCTTTTACTGATCATGGTTGTATTTTATTTTTTCCTGATCCGCCCCCAGATGAAAAGACAGAAAGAGCTGAAAAATTTCAGGGAGAGTCTTAAAAAGGGTGATCACATTATCACTGCAGGTGGTATATACGGTAAGATCAACAACATCCAGGATAACGTCATTACTATCGACGCCGGCAATAATGTGTTGCTGAAAGTGGATAAAAGCGCCGTTCTCAGAGACACCTCTGATGTTCAAAATCAGCAGCAATAATTGTTTGAATTAACAGCGTTTAAGGTATATTTGTTATATACTTTAAACGTCTGTTGTTGAGTGAAAGAACTAACATAAAGCTGTTGTCCGTATTTAAAAAATACATGCAACGCATTTCAGGGTCTTCTTTCATGCAGGAAAGGAGATTCATCACATTCTTCTTTTTTGTACTTCTTTCAGCTGCCTTCTGGTTTATCCGGTCACTGGGCGAACAATACGAATCCAGGATTGATTACCCTGTCCGTTATATCAATTTTCCTGAGGACAAGGTGCTTGTAGGGGATGTTCCATACAAACTTCATCTGACAGTAAGGGCAAAAGGCTTCAGCATTTTGCGCAGCAAACTCAACCTTGACCTGGTTCCTCTCAGGTTCGACATTAATTCGTTTTCACTTGACAGCAAAGGCGTGGATACTTTTTTTGTAGTTACTGAATCGGTTAAAGATATACTATCGGCTGAACTGAAGGAAATGACGATTCTGAATATTGCCCCGGATACCCTTTTCTTCAAATTAACAGGAATAGAAGTAAAGAAAGTGCCTGTAAGGCCTGTGCTGGCAATGAACAACAAGTTTTTCAGGCAGCAGTTCATGCTCAACGGCCGGATATCTGTTGATCCTGATTCGATTATCATAAGCGGACCGGCTCTAATAATTGACTCTGTCAATCATGTTGAAACTGTTCCTATCAGTTACACCAACCTGGCTGATACTGTTACAACCCGTGTAAATCTGAAGTCGCTGAATATGATTACTTTTTCTCAGCAGAAAGTGGCAGCCACCATTCCTGTTGACCGCTTTACAGAGGTTGAACAGAGGCTTACAATTGTTCCGGTGAACGTGCCTGATTCGCTGAATCTTATTGCCATACCGGGCCAGGTTTCGGCCACTTTCAGAATTACCCTGAGCAACTACAATAAAGTAATCAATATGCCGCTGGTTCCTATGGTCGATTATAAATCAATAACCGGGAACTCGCAGCCACGGCTCACTGTTTTTCTTGATGATACGCCGGATTATGTTATCAACCTGCGGTTTAACCCAAAAGCCACTGAGTTCATTATCACCCGAAAATGAGGAAAATTGGTGTCACCGGAGGTATAGGAAGCGGAAAATCATTGATTTGCAAAGTATTCTCCCGCTTCGGCATTCCTGTATATTATGCGGATGACGAAGCTAAAATTCTTTCGGATACTCATCCTGAAATAAGAAACACGCTGATTTCATGGTTTGGCAATGAAATTTATGCCGGTGATGTACTAAACCGTCCTATGCTGGCAGATATCATTTTTAAAGACAGAGAATGGCTGAGCCGGGTAAATGGTCTTATCCATCCCAGGGTTGCAGAGCATTTCAAATCGTGGTGCCTTAAATTTCAGGGTTCACCATATATTATTCATGAAAGCGCCATACTATTTGAAAGCGGTGCCTGGATGAATTTCGACGCCATTATCGGGGTAACGGCTACTGAAAGCACGCGATTAAAAAGAGTAATGAACAGGCCTCAGATGTCACCTGGAAAATTCAGGATGATCATGCAAAACCAGCTACCTGATAATGAACTGGCTGAAAGGTGCAATCATATAATTGTTAATGATGATCATACCCTTGTAATCCCGCAGGTGATGAAATTACACAAGACTTTCATTTCAGATTGAAACTATGAAAAAAATAAGCAAATGGATTGGTGCCGGTCTGGGCTGGACACTTGGCGGTCCTATCGGGGCGATCCTCGGATTTGCGTTCGGCTCCTATGTGGATAACTCCGATCCGGATACATACTACAGGAAGGAAACAAAGACAACAACAGGCGACTTTGTTGTAAGCCTCCTGGTTCTTATAGCTGCCGTAATGAAAGCTGACCAGAGGATCATGAAATCGGAGCTCGACTATGTGAAAAACCATCTTACCCGTTACTTTGGCGCCGAGGAAGCTGCCAACCAGATCCTGATGCTCAGGGATATTATAAAACAGGATATCCCGGTACGCGATGTAACCCGTCAAATCCATTCAAAAATGGATTATCCCTCGCGACTGCAACTGATGCACCTTATATACGGAATTGCATTGGCTGACGGCACTATTTCCGAATCCGAAACTATACAGCTTGAACAGATAGGTGCTGATCTTGAGATCAGCCAGGCTGATCTCAATTCGTTGAAAAATATGTTTGTGAAAACAACTGACTGGGCATATAATGTTCTTGAAGTTTCACCCTCTAATACAACTGAAGAAATTAAAACAAAGTACAGGCAAATGGCGCTTAAAAATCATCCCGATAAGGTTGCTTATCTCGGAGAGGAAGTGAGAAAACAGGCTGAATCCAAATTCGTAAAAATCCAGGAAGCCTGGGATGCCATAAAAAAAGAACGGAACATAAATTAACCTGACTTTTCATACTATCCCGGATTTAAACTTTTGATTATTTTTGCAGCACATTAAACACCAATTACAATGGATTTAAAGGAAATCATGTCGGTTTCAGGACACAGCGGCCTATTCAGATTTGTATCACAGGGACGGAACGGTATTATTGTTGAATCGTTTGCCGATAAAAAAAGGATGTTCGTGACTACTTCTCAAAAAGTAAGTTCATTGAATGATATTGCCATTTTTACTGACGGGGAAGAAGTTCCTCTGAAAAATGTGCTGAAAAACATTCATGAGATGCTGGCCGGTACGGATGCCCCTGATTCCAAATCATCACCTGATGAACTGAAAAAGTTTATGGAAAAGGCGCTTCCTAATTATGACCGGAACCGTGTTTATGTTTCCGACATAAAAAAACTGGTAAGCTGGTATAATACCCTTCTTTCTATGGATATGCTTAAGTTTGATGAAGAACCGGCTGAAGAAAAATCAGAGAACAAAAACCAGGTTGCTGAAAATCCGGAAAAGAAGGAAACCAAAAGCGTACCCGCAGAAAAAAAGACTCCTAAAAAAGCCAAAAAATAACGTCCGTTACCGGACAGATAGTGTTTGAATTCAGACACTTTCAATCTACTGAAACGTTACCCCTGATGCCTGTAATTATTTGTAATACAGGCATTTGGCGTCTTTGGCATACATTGTGATTCATAGGAATCAAATCTATAATTCTGATACCATGAATAAACAATTGAGCATCCGCGGTCTTAAAATTCTGATCGTTACAGCAATTGTTGCCGGTACTCTCAATTTCACACTCCAGGCTCAGAACACCCGCAACAATGAGCTGAATGCAGCACTTGCATCGCTGGAAGAATTTATTTCAAACAGCAGGCAATCTCTGAAGTATGTGGCACCTGTGGAAGATGTTACCCCTCAGGAAGAACAGGAAGCCTTTAAGAATCTCGAAGAAATAACGGCATCCATGAATACGGATATCATTTATAAAGCACCCGTTTCCGATGGTATTGAAAAATCAACTGAAAACCGGGCGCTTGCAGCTCTGCCCTTAAACAGGAAACCTGTAAAGATTGAAGTAAATAATTCCCGTGAACAATGGCTGATCAATGCCGGATATTATAAATCGAACCGTACACCGGCCTGGAATAAGATCAAAAACGTTCTTTCATCCAGACCTGATGACAAAGTTTATATGAATGCCCTGTAGACAAAAACCTTATTAAAAGTGCCAGAAATGCGAACAATTCCTGTTCGCATTTTTTATTTTCCACTATTTTTGTAAATACACTAATGAATACTGTCTTATGGAAAAAGGGCTGAGGAGCTTACTTTGTGCATTTATCCTTATCACCGGTACCAACCTTTTTTCTCAGCCACCCGACAGCCTGATACCGTTTGACCAGGCCTACAAAAGATCCTATTATACAACCCGTATTCAGAGTGCAGTGCCTGTTATAGACGGCAAACTGGACGATGCATGCTGGGCAAACGATGGAAAATGGTCTCAGAATTTCATCCAGAACACCCCTGTCGAAAGAGGAATACCGACCTATCCTACCCGCATCAAAATTCTTTTTGATGATAAGAATATCTATTTCGCTCTCAGGGCCTGGGATCCGGAACCAGGAAAAATTAACCGTTTTGTTAACAACAGGGATGACAATTCGGTAGGCGACCTGATCAGCGTTGCCTTTGACACTTACCATGATTACAGGGCTGCCACTGAGTTTAACATTAACGCCGGCGGTAATAAAACCGACCTGATCGTAACCGATAATCTCTCTGTTAATCTAAACTGGAACGCAGTATGGGAAGGAAAAACCGACATAAACGATTCTTCATGGACTGCTGAATACAGGATACCGCTGAACCAGCTAAGATATAATCACAGTGATACCGGCATGGTGTGGGGGCTTCATGTTCGCAGGATCATAAGGCGCACCCAGGAAGTCGACCAATGGAGCCTCATCCCCCGTAAAAACAGTGGCCATGTATATTCTTTCGGAACCATGTACGGTTTAAAAGGAGTTCAGAAACCAAGGCTGGTTGAATTTTTGCCCTATGCTTCTGCTAAAATAACAACCGAACCAGGCATTGCGGGTAGTCCTTATGCTACAGGATCACGATGGAACGGCAATGCAGGAATTGACGCAAAACTGGGTATCGGCGATTTCACCATGGATATTACAGTGAATCCGGATTTTGGCCAGATTGAAGCTGACCCATCCGTCATGAATCTGACAGCTTTCGAAACCTTCTATGAAGAAAAACGGCCGTTTTTCCTTGAAGGAAAGCATATTTTTGATTTTACAGCCGATCAGAATCTTATGTTTTATTCAAGGCGAATTGGTCATGCCCCTTCCTGGCAGCCTGGGGCTGATAACATCAATTCTTTTCAGAAGGTACCCGAATTCACCAATATAATCAATGCCGTTAAGCTGAGCGGTACTACCCGGAATGGCGTATCAATCGGGATTATGCAAAGTACAACGCAGGAAGAACGGGCCCGGTACACAAACAATGACATTGAGACCAGGCCGGCTGTTGAGCCTCTTACAAGTTATGTTGTCGGCAGGTTGCAGAAAGTTGCCGATAAGGGGAATACACAGGCAGGGGTTATGTTTACGTCTGTCAACCGGTTCATCAATGATGTGCAGCTTGAAATTCTGAATAAGAATGCCTTTGTGGGCGGGATCGACTTTCTGAAATACATGAGGAATCGTGAATACTTCATCGATTTCAAAGGAATGGTAAGTCATATCACCGGAGAACAGTCTGCCATGATGGCTCTTCAGCGGAATGCCCTTCACTATTTCCAGCGTCCGGATGCCCTCAATTACCTGGGCGTGGATTCAACAATCAGGTCGCTCACCGGCAGCGGCGGCTATATCAGTGCCGGTCGGCAGGGCAATAAAAAATTTATATTCTCTGAACGCGTTAGCTGGTCATCACCCGGTTTTGATCTGAATGATGCCGGATACCTATATATGGCCGACATTGTACTCAATTCGACAAAGCTTGCCTTCAGGCAGACTGATCCCGGTAAAATATTCCGGAATTACACGTTAACCATGGGACAGATGAACGGCTGGAATTATGGCGGAAGAACAACGTACAACGATTTGAATGTACAGTTCGTTTCAGTGTTCCATAATCGCTGGGAGCTTAGTTTCCAGGAAACATACGTTCTTTCTGAATTAGGAACACGGATGCTGAGGGGCGGACCGGCATTCCGCCTGTCACCTTACTGGAAAAGCGTTCTGATATTCAATACCGATAAATCAAAACGGGTAATGTTCAGGATTCAGAACACGAGCCTCATCAGTACGGATGGAATTACAAGGAGCAACATTGCCGAGCCTTCACTCACATTCAGGGTAGGAAACCACTTTTACATCTATGGCGAATTTGAGTACCAGTTTAATTCAGACAACTATCAATATGTAACTACATTGCCCGATGAAGAAGATTTTCAATATATAATGGCTCGTATACGTCAGAATACCTATAACTTTACCCTGAGAGTCAACTATAATATAACGCCCGATATTTCGATCCAGTATTACGGTAGTCCATTTATGTCGAGTGGCAGGTATAACGACTTCAAGTATGCGCTGAATGCAGCTTCAAAGAATGAAGAGGATAAAACAGCTCCCTATGCTTCAACCGGGTTGAATCCTGATTTCAGTTTCAGGGAATTCAGATCAAACCTTGTTGCACGCTGGGAATACAGGCCCGGATCAACGATTTACCTTGTATGGTCGAACCGCCGCCAGAACCGCGAGAACGCTTATCACCCGTCGCTCGGACATAACCTGAGTCAGATGTTCGATACCGACCCGGTAAATATTTTTATGGTTAAGATGAGCTTTTGGCTTGGATTGTGAGTAGGAAGTAGGCAGTAAGGAGTAAGGAGTATGGAGTATGGAGTATGGAGTATGGAGTAGTGAGCAAAGACCTGATTCAGAGTCGGAGTATGATGTTTGATGTTTGAAAGATTCTAAAAACCCAATACAATGAAAAAAACCGTTATTCTTTTCGTTCTGACAATATTCACACTGGTCCCCATGATGGCTCAGCGTGATACACAAAGCCTTTATGAGCACAAAGTTAAAGTGTACTCGAGAATGAGTAAAACCGGATGGATATTAACCGGAATTGGCAGTGGATTTGCCGTGGGCGGTGCTGTTGCGCTGGCTACCGTTCCGAATGAGTTTTGGCATGATGACGACGATTATTATGATGATTTTGATGGCGATTACTATGGTGAAGGAATACAAGCTGTTGCAGGCATTATCTCACTGGGTATTGGCATTGGCATGTTAACCGGTGGAATTGTTATGGGCAGCATAGGAACCCATAAAATGAAAGCCTACAAAAGCAAACTCGACAACATATCGTTCACACCGGTTGTAACACCCCGGGTCCAGGGATTTTCGCTGGTTTACCGGTTTTAGCTTGAACTGACGATATCAAAATTGAATGTTCCGTTTCCGCGGGTCATCATTACCCTGAGCCAGAGCGGAAGAATCATTTCCATGCCCCTTGAGGCGGATATATCACCCAGATCAACGATCTTTTCCTGTTTCCAGCCGAATTCAGACAGGAGTTGAACGACAGTAGATTTGGCGCTTACCGAATTCCCGCAAAGGAAAACATTGTGATTTCCGTCGGCTATCATTGAAGGATTGATCATTAATCCGCACCACATGGTATTCAGGGCTTTGACAACATTGAGCTTTGGAAACGAACGCTGTATTTCCTCGCCCAGCGATGTGGTGTTGCACATGGAAGGTATCAGTACCGGGGGCATACCCTTTGATGAGTCCAGGGGATTCGCTACGTCAATCAATACTTTGCTGTTCAGGGGTGCCACACCGGCCATTTTAAGAGCCGACAGGGATGCACTTCCGCTGGTAGCATTGATCACGATTTCGGCAAAAGCAGCAGCATCGGCATAGGTCGCTACCTTTATATCATTATTGGTCCTGTACCATTCTGAAAATGTCGGTCCCCCATAGGAATCCCGCGTATTCCGCGTCATGGTGTTTTCAACATTCCGGGTTCCTACAATTACCTGGTGTCCAAGTGTATGGAAACGTCCGGCCAGAGTCTGACCCACCACGCCAGTACCAAAAACTGCAATTTTCATAGATTAGGTTTTATGCCATACGAACACCCGAATGCCATATTAAGTTTAGCGGTTAGTAATTACAGCCGTGATCCTTGTATTCAGAATGGTTAAATAGTTAATTTTACCTAAAATTGCTTCAATTTGAAAAGGCTTTTCCATATTGCGGTTGCCCTGCTTTTCCTGGGCTCGTGCACATCATCGATATCTCCCCCGGTTAATGAACTTTACAGTGTTACCCGTGTTGTGGACGGGGATACGTTCTGGGCGTACAATCCGCAGGAAGGTGAAATTAAAATTCGCCTCATAGGCCTTGACGCGCCCGAAATTCATAAAACAGCCAAAAAAAATATCGGCTATTATGGAACAGAATCAACCCGTTATTTAGAGCAATTGGTAGGTGGCAAAAATGTAAGACTTGAATTCGATGCCGGAAAATATGACAGGTATAAACGGGTGCTCGCTTATGTATATCTCGAAGACGGTACGTTTGTGAATGCAGAATTGATCAGGCAGGGATATGCAACCGTCCTGACCGTTCCTCCCAATGTTAAATATGCAGATGAATTTGTAAAGCTTCAGAGAAAAGCCCGGAGAAGTGGCAGGGGTATGTGGGGAAAAAGTTGACGTTGATTAAAGTATTAAGGAGTATGTCTCTTTTAAAAAGAATATTTGGCAAGCCGGAGGGTAAGAATGAAAAGCTCGTTCCGGTTTCCCCGGTTCAACAGGATGGTCAGGAGGAAGACGACCCACGGTCGTTCCTTGATGTGATCAGCGATTTTGCCAGCCAGGTTAATGAAAGTAAGCATCAATCGTATGGCGGCGAAATGCACGGGGAACTGCCCGATCTTAAGGCGCATGATTTTCCTGAAGCGCTAATGCCGGAGGATACGATCAGAAAAATAAATGAACTTCGCCTGATCATCAGGTCTATTGAAAGCAGGCCTGTTTCCGATACTGAAATTACACTTTCTCGCCCGTATAAAATAAATTATACGGCAGAACTCAACCGGGCTCAGCTCGAAGCGGTGACTTCCATAAATGGTCCGGTGCTTGTAATTGCGGGTGCCGGGAGCGGTAAAACACGCGTTATCGTATACAGGGTTGCCTATATGATTGAAAACGGTGTTTTCCCCCAGGATATTCTATTATTGACCTTTACACGAAAAGCAGCCGCCGAAATGATTGGCCGTGTTCAGGAAATCCTTAAAGAGAACAGCGTTCAAAAGATCTTCGGAGGAACTTTCCATTCATTTTCAAATTATGTTCTCCGGAAGTACGCGAATATGCTTAACCTTTCATCAAACTTTACCATTATCGATACGGAAGATTCGGCAGACACTATTGATCTGATCAAAAGTGAACTGAAAATGGTAAAGAAAGACAAAGCTTTTCCGAAAAAACACCGGATACAGGATATCATTTCTTCATCAAGAAACAGGAATCTTACTATTCGTTATGTTATAGAAAATGAATTTTCAGGATTGAATGATTTTATACCGCAGATTGAACTGATTGCACAAGCCTATGAGAAATACAAAAAGATTTGCAATCTCTTCGATTACGATGACCTGATGGATGTTCTGCGTGATTCACTGCGGGATAACCTGCAGTTCAGGATAAAAATGCAGCAGGAATACAAGTATATTATGGTGGATGAATACCAGGATACAAATGTTGTGCAGAAGGAAATCGTTGAATTGTTGACCGGAAGGCAGCAGAATGTAATGATCGTGGGAGACGACGCCCAGAGTATATACTCGTTCAGGGGTGCCAATTATGAGAACATTTTGCGTTTTCCCCAACAGTATCCTGATTGCCGGGTGATAAAAATTGAGGAGAACTATCGCAGCAATCAGAACATTCTTGATTTTACGAACGATATTATCCGCAATGCCCACATCGGTTACAAGAAGAAGCTTTATTCAAGGATCGCCAGGCAGGGACTTCCTTTCGTAAAGAAATTCTATGATCAGCAAACCGAAGCTGATTATATTGTGACCAAAATTCTCGAATTCCGTGAAAAGGGAATCAGTCTGAACCAGGTCGCTGTTCTGGTAAGGGCCTTCTGGCATGCCCGCTATATTGAAATCGAGCTGAACCGAAGGGGAATTCCTTATGTGGCCGTCGGTGGTCTGGCTTTCAACGAAAGAAAGCATGTTAAGGATATCATTTCGTACCTGCGGATCGTTCAGAACCCTTATGACGCCGTTGCATGGCACAGGATCCTGAAATATCTGCCGGGAGTGGGACTTATAACAGCCAGGAAGATCATTGAAAGGATAAATGCCGAGAAACAGTTTACTATCAGTTCGTTTGAAAACAGCAAATTTGCCGAAGGCCTGAAGGAGCTCACCTCCATGCTCAATAAAGCATCAAGGCCGGAGTTATCAGTGTCTGCAAGAATTGAAATAATTAAAGAATATTACTCGCCTATATTGCAGGCCACTGAACATGATTACCAGGTGCGACTTCTCGATATCGATGTCCTGATTGACCTTTCGTTAAAATACGAATCACTGAACCGGTTCCTTACAGATTTTGCGCTGGATCCTCCGTCGAAGAAATTCGGCGACAGGTCTACTCCTCTCATTGATGAAACTGAGGACAAACCATTGACTATTTCAACAATTCATTCGGCCAAGGGGTTGGAATGGTATGCCGTCATCATTCCGCATGCGCTGGACGGGCTTCTGCCATCGGTGAGGGCGTTAAAGAATATTGAAGAGCTTGAAGAGGAAAGAAGGCTCTTTTATGTAGCCTGCAGCCGTGCAAAGCAGGAACTTCTTATCACCATGCCATCATATGTAGCCACTTACCAGGGCTTCCTCTCCTACCCCAGCCGGTTTCTGGTGGAGATTGAAAAAGGGAAGTATAGTTATGAGTAATGTGCTAATGAGTTAATGTGCCAATGTGCCAATTTGAAAATAGTGAGATATTAATTAGCACATTGGCACATTGGCACATTGGCAAATTAGCACATTATAATTAATTCGTATAAAACACAACTGCGGCCACGGCAACAGCAGTGAGAAACAATCCCATAGGCAACAGCAGTTTTAATTCGGTCATTGGCTTCAGGTCATGATTTTCAAAGCTTCGTTGCAGGTTTCTTAAACTCAGGAATAATCCGGTCAAAATTGCAATGGCCTGGATCCAGGGAATATATTGCGGTATGAGCTGATGCCAGGGTATGTTAGCTGTTCCGAAGAAATCCCATCCCCAGCCGAACGGATCCGAAAGTGACTGTTCAATAAAAGTAACATTCACAAAAAGCATAGGGATTACAAAAGAGATCCACAACATCAGTCCCAGTGGCAACAGCGATCCCGAAAAATGAAGAAAAGTGATCTTCCTGCCTGAATCTTTTTCAGACAATCGTATGCCTGCTTCAGCAGCCAGCCAAACAAGGGCCGGCACGATAAGCAATACGAACACCCACATGATTACTGAATAGATTCCGAAAAGATCCCAGTTCTTTTTATCGATAATATTGATGAAATCCCTTATGCCGGGCCAATGACCTTCATATAAAATACTGTATACAATCGAAAGGGCAAATATGGCTATAGTCTGCCAGGCCTGTGCAAGACTACGGGTTGACAACTCATTGGCAAAAGGCCTTGTGTAGATGGTCACATTATCATAGGCACAGCTTCTTGTACATTCCAGGCAAAGTCCGCAATCCGAGCCTTCTTCAATTTTTCCTGCATCCAGACCATATGGACATGCCCATCCGTAATCACTTCCGTTTTTGCATGATTTTTTCCTGCATTTGCTGCATACTGAACCCGACCTGGAATGCAGGACGATTTTACTGGTTCTGGAAAAAGGTCCTACAAAAACACTAACGGGACAAAGATACCGGCAAAAAGCGCGATGTTCCCAAATGAGTGCTAAAACCGTAGGAACAAGAAGAAGAAGGAACACAGTAACTCCTGAGGCAAAAGGTACTGCAACCAGGGTAGTTGAAAAGGTGGCAAAAACCATAAAGACGAAGAGCTTCGGCCATTCGTTGCTGAGCCGTTCAGGCCATTTGATCCATAACCCGTGCCTTTTGCCCTCATTTCCGTTATCGGGTCCGAAGAACGTATGCCTCTGAAACCAGTCGCCGAAAAACGGCAAAGGGCATATGGTACACCATATCCTGCCGAACAGAGGGGTCAGAACGGCAACAAGTACGAAAAGCCAGACAGCCCACATAAGAAGAACACCCAGGTTGCGCCCTGAAACCTTAGTCCCCAATGCCGTTGTCAATATCACTATGTAAATCATCACCATGGCCAGGATGGTCAGGATGAACTGGGGCCATCGTGATACGACCAGGTTACGTATGAATTTACTTTTCAGCAGGTCTCTGCCGTTATCAGTGCCGCCTGATACCAGTTTTAATGAAGGTTTTCTGAAAAAGCCGTATATCCATAAAAACAGGACAGCGGCAAGGCAGCCCAGGCTGAAGAGTAAAAGTGTATTCGGAAGAATAATGAGTTTTCCCTGTTCAAATGCATGCATAGGGCCACACCACACATGGCACCTGTAATTGCTGCGTGAAACAAGGTAATTTTGTATGCCCGGATGATGTGCAACAAGGATGACTTCTCTTGTATCAACCGGTGCCATGGAAGGATTGCTGACACTGAAAACAGAAACATCATCCCTGGAAGGACTTACCTTGGCATCCACGTCAAATTCTTCGAGATAGAAGGAGTGGCCGGTATCGCGGGTCTTAAAGTTCAGATGCAATGTATCACCCCTGTGACACCGAATAACGGATGGTTCCTTTCCATAGCGAAAACTGGTTACGGTAATGTGACGGCCTGCAGGTTGAACGGTGAAGAACTGGCCAATGAAAGCAACAAGAATACCAACAAGCGGAATGAAAAGTTTTTTCACCTGAAAATCATCTTTTGAGATTCCCATTGTTCAACCAAACAGTGACCCTGCTCATACGGTCATATGGAGGATAAGCATGCATACCGCCTGTCACGAAATCCATCAGTCCGTCCTTGTTAAAATCGGCCATTTCAAGAGTGATGACATGAGTAGGGTTATTGGTTATATCATGTTCTGTGAACTGCTGTTTCCCGTTATTCTCAAGCCAGATCATGCTCATGGATTCCGGCTTGTCCCAAAGGTTGAATGCACTTACGGCAAAGAGGTCAAGGTCGCCGTCCTGGTCGATATCGATAGGACGTGCATTATATGCGCCAATGAAATTGCACAGCCTGTGAAACTCGAATACCAGGTCTCCTTTATTTTCAAGCCATTGAACACCATGCCAGGGTCTTCCCTGAGGAGGTATATAATCGAATGCATCTCCGTTTGTATACAGGATATCAAGGTCATTGTCCCTGTCAAGATCGCTCAGATATATTCCGCTTGAACCGAAGTCTTCATTGCTGGATCCAAAAATAAGCTTCGTTGTAAAATTGCCTTTCCCGTCATTTACAAAAAGATAAATTTCCTCCCATTCCTGGCTTATGAGCGACAGAATATCAAGATCACCATCCTTATCTATATCGCTGAGTTCAACATTTATTCCGCCTGACAAGTGCTGCAGAATATGGCTTTCAAATTTCCAATTGCCAAGGTTCTCTATCCATCTTGTTTCTCCGTCATCGTAACCAAACTGTGCAACGGCAAGGTCCATATCACCGTCACCATCCAGGTCGCCTGCCCTTACATCGGAAACACGGGCAATTTTGTCGGCAACATTATGTTTGATAAAAGTGCAATCGCCTTTATTTTCGAGCACAAGCACAGTGCCGATCTTATCGTTGCTCGGGAAAAGCAATCCCAGCACAGCAACCATAATATCCTTGTCGCCGTCACCATCGAAATCTGATACCTGAACATGAGCGGGAGCTATAAAACCGGATGCAAGCACTTTTTCCTTATAGGTATTCAATGGATATTGCCTGATCCATGAAATCGTGTTGCTCAGAGCGTCGCATATAATGATATCCTGCAGACTGTCTCCATCAAGGTCAGTCACCGTGAGATTAGAAATCAGGGGTGGCTGAGTTATAGCGTCACCTACCGGCATAGGTTTCAGAAAATCGATCTTTGCACCTTTCGCGGTTTCAATATCTGCTTCTTTCTTCTGGCCTGTCCGGTTGGTAATCCTGTGTAAAACTTCTTTAACCGTAATACCGCTTCGTTTAGCCTGTAAATTAAGTATAACTACAGGTAAACCTATAATAATGGCAAGGACAAGAATAACGGAGATAATATTTTTAGTTATTGAATTCTTTCGGTTTGTAGTTTTATGTTTCGGCATGATTAATGGCATTAGTTTTTTATGCATCTGACCGATGCTCCATAGATTTTCTCGTATGTCATGAAATTGATATCACATTTCGGATAATTAAGAACCCTTAGCCATGCACTGATTTCATCATTGGAGGTAGATGACCACCAGTAACCGAAACTGCCTGAACCATAAAAAACACCTGACCTGTTCCGGCAACCCGAAGGCAATCCGTTAAAAGACCCCACTTTGTTTTCCTTGTCAAGCCTGTTATCGATTCTAAGTATCATAGCCGATTTTACACTACCACCCAACAAATTGATCATAGCCGTCCATTCATCATCGGTTGTAACATGCCAGCCCTTCGGGGCTAATCCACGGGGATCAGTAACGGCATACCAGTTATATAATAAACCCTGCTTATCCGCGTTTTTGTCATTGCCATCCGGATAGCACCATGCCGGTTTTCCCTGCATTCCGAAATTAACCCACTCCTCATCAGTTCGGGCAAACGGAATGTCATCCCCGTTCCTGAAATGCAAAACGCGGAGATTTTCAGCCATCCAGATCTGGTTGCCGATCTTTAGTTTTTCATATGAATTACCGTCTGAATCCTTTATTGTATGGCTGCATGATAATAGAAAAAGAACGGATGTAAAGCAACAGAAAGGAAAAAAAATAAACTTCATTTTAGGTTTTTCTCAGATTAACTTCAACTCAATATTTAAGGGAGAATGTAGATTCCATTCAGATTATCTTTTCTTTTATGTAAAAAACGGATGCTCACTCCAAAAGACACCGCTACCGGTTTACCGTTTATGGTTCCGGATTTCCATGAAGGCATTCCGGATAAGGCCCTGATGCACTCATCATCCATATCCTTCCTTACACTCCTTTTAATGCTGACCTCTTCAGGTTTGCCTTCGGATGAAATCACAAAACGGGCAATAACCCTGCCTTCATATCCCTCGTTTGCTGCAGATTTCGGATACCGGATTGTTTTCCTCAGATAGCTTTCAAAGGCATCCTGACCACCAGGGAATTCAGGCATATTTTCACAGAACATATAAACGGTGTCATTGGAATGTCCGTAAGTAGTGTCAATTATGAAGTCATCGGGAGCTTTAACAGTATCTGTAAGCGATATAGAATCGGAAACAACCAAAGATACAGATTTATCAGGGTTAGTTATACATGCACCTGCCAGATTGAACAGAATAATTGTAATTACGATTAATCGCATTTCGAAAAACTAAGAAATAGTACTTTTCAGATCAAAGCTAAAACGACTTTTCAATCAGGACACCAATAATCGACGAAACCCTAAAATGTGTGTACATAAAATTTAATTATATGTACCACCGGAAAACCTCATTATGTCATAATGATGAATTTTATGGCTGTTTTTTTAGTATTTTGTATCGCACTTTACAACCCAAAATTTCACATTATGAAAAAACTAAGTCTGCTGACCATTTGCATTTCCTTCATTTTCCTCTTTACAACCTGCGAAAAGGATAGCAACACAAAACCTTCTCAAAAAGAATCAAAGGTTTTTGATGTCACCTATACGGATAATACCGTTGTAATCGATAGCCTGGCGATTAATGATGTCCGGATCGATACTGCTGCTTACACCTATTACTTTGACAATAATGATCCCAACCTTGATAACCTGGAAACAGGCGATATTCTTATCCTTTACGGGGTGGCCCTGAGACGGGTGACTTCAATTGATATGATCGGAGATGAAACCCGTGTTGAAACCGAATATGCTTCACTGAATGAAGCAATCAAAGACGGAGAAATTTCGTGGAACAAAAAAATAAGTTTTAAGGACGGAGTTGTTCCCACAGTGATGATGGGCGGAAAACCGGTGCCCTTCAAGTCGACATCATCTGATGGTTATGAATTTGAATTTACATACGGCCAGTATGATTACAGTATAAAATTTGACTTTGCTGAATCGAGTGCGAATGTTGAATTTGGCATTACAAAAAAGCTTGTGAATCCGATTACAGCCAGGTTTACCGCCAAAGGTACAATTAACAACTTCAATTCTGAAACAGATATGAAGTTTGAAAACAGTACGCTTACTTCCTTTGATCAAAAGAATGCAAATATTTCCGGCGACCTTACATTGAATCTTACAGTGGCCGGATCGGGAAGTGATGCGCTCACTTTCGACTTTCCGGTCGTCCTTTTGAAATATCCTTTGATGGTTGGGCCTATACCTGTGGTGATTAACGTAAAAGTTCTGTTTGTGGTGAATTGCGTGGTTCCTGTAGACGGTTCATCGCAGGTTGAAGCCAAATTCAGTTACAATTCAACCACAGGAGTGAAATATAATGGCAGTGATGTAAGTGCCGATGCCACAATCGGTGATTATACAATTGGTAAGAAGCTGAACCAGACCGGTGCATCTTCAGCCATTGCAGCCAATTTCGGACTTGCATTTCCGAGGCTTGAACTGGAGTTGTTCGGGGAAGTAATTGTGCCTTATATCCAGACTGCTTTTCTGATCGGAGGAGACTATACTTTCACCCCGGCCTGCCAGCAGGCAAAGGCACAGTTCATAGGAGCGTGCGGGGTTGATTTATCCTTCCTTGGATTTGGCTACAGCGCCAAGAAAACACTGTGGCAGGAGGAAAAGATACTGCTGCAATCAGGGGATTGCGCGAAATAGTTAAAACCTGTAAACCAGCCCAAACCCGGCTGAAGTGCCATTATACCGGAGACCAGCTGAAAGCCCGTCCAGTTTCTTTTTATACTGGATTACCTTTCGTTTGCCTATTGATTTCAATATGGAGCCTCCGATTATCATGTCAATGCCGAAACCGGTTCCATATACACCTACATAATACAGAGGATCAGCGGTATAATCATATTCGTAACCATGTTCTACCGATAATATCGAATATATAGAGCCAATACCTACCAGGGTTGTAACTGTGCCGGCGAATTGCAGGACCGTGCCTGTTTTCTTCATTTTTGTATAAGACAGGATTTTATGCTGGTAAAGTACCTGTGGATCAGTGTTCCGCTCAACAACCTGGGCTTGAATCTCGGATGCAAAAACAAAAAGCAGAACTATAAAGAATAGAGGTTTAATAAAATGGGGTTTATAACCCGTTTTACGGATAAAACCGATAGCGGTTACAAGAGTATTTACGATTTACGATTTACGATTTACGATTTACGATTTACGATTTACGATTTACGATAAGAATGAGTGATTGGTGACTGGAGATTGGTGACTGGTGACTGGTGACTGGTGACTGGTGACTGTGTCCCTAACGTCCCTAAGGTCCCTGGACTGATCACAAATCAATGATTACCTTTTACTGACCATATCCTCATCTCTACCCCATCCGCATTACCTGTTGAAGAACTTACATTTACTGAATCAAGACTTTCACGGGGAAAAATAAGATCCGTAATCACGTACACGCCGCCATTAAAGAACAGTTCGGCAGAACACCGATCGATATACAGATCCAGGGTGAATAGCCCGGATCCGGTGCCTGTAAATACACTATGAACATTTGATGCAAAAAGTGTATCGAAATCCGAGATTCCTGCTGTTCTCCGGTCAAGCCACAACTCACCGGTGCCTGAATCAAAGCCTGCAATCAATTTCTGTCCTTTTTTGTTGGAAACGGTGAGTATGATTTGTTCCGGTTTATCGCCCCCGGCCTTCACACGTATGTGTGATGCCTGCAATTGCCGGTTCTCAATTACAAGGCTGTCAGCTTTTTCGAATTCCCTGACAGGTGCACTTTTCAGCAAATATTCATCTTTATTCAGTACAAGCGAAAGCTCCCTTGGAATGGTCATTGCACTTCTCCAAGGGTGTGTCGGAACTTTCTGTGCATAGGCCCAGTTGCTCATCCATCCCAGAAAGATCCTGCGGTCACCTGTATTCGACCATGTCACACCGGCATAATTGTCCATCCCGTAATCAACCCATTTTACATTGGATTCTTCCCATGTAAAACGGTGACCGTCAAAATTACCTATAAAGTATTGAGTTCCGGATCCGCCATTCGGAGCACCGGGATTAATGCTTACAAGCAGAACCCATTTTTTTACAGCTTCTTTACCGGCAACCGGTAATTCAAACAAATCGGGGCATTCCCACACACCGCCGTGTGCGCCGACTGCCTGGCCGAATTCACTTTCAAATTTCCAGTGAAGCAAATCAGGTGACGAATAAAATTGTACCCTGTCTGCAGCAGCAAGGGTCATAATCCAAACCTTTGAGGGTTCATACCAGGTAACCTTCGGATCACGGAAATCCCTGATCCCGGGATTGCGGACCACAGGATTGCCGGGGTACTTTGTCCATGTTCTTCCTTTATCGGTACTATAGGCCAGTCCCTGGTACTGAAAATCGTTCCTTCCTTCGTCGGCCAGCTTCTGATTATGATAGGCATAAATGGCAACCATAGCCGGGTTAAGGCTGTCGCCAAGCCCTGATGTATTCTGCAGGTCCATTACCGCACTACCGGAGAATATATAACCAAGACTGTCGGGATACAGTGCAATGGGTAAATGATTCCAGTGAACCATGTCGGTACTGACGGCATGTCCCCAGTGCATCGGTCCCCAAACAGTCGAATCGGGGTAGTACTGGTAGAACAAATGGTATTCGCCGTCATAATATACAAGGCCATTAGGGTCGTTCATCCAGCCTGAATCCGGGGTGAAATGATAAAGAGGACGGAACGGCTCGGAGGATGATGTAACTGAAAGCTGACGATTGCAGGCTGCCAGAACCAGGATTGAAAACAGGAGGATGGAAGACAGTTTCATAGTTTGTAGTTTATTAAAGTCCGTCATTGCGAGGAGCTTGAATCACAATGATTATGGTAATTAATAATCGCGACGAAGCAATCTGCCCGAACTGGAATGGCTTAGTAAAGACATTCTGTTCGCTGTTGTACTTTTTGTGATGTTCTGCCTGTGCCGGCAGATTGCTTCGTCGACAGATAATTCTGCTATAATCAATATTATGTTACGCTCCTCGCAATGACGTTCTTTTTATGCCAGCACCAAATCAATCCCCGCATCCCTGAATTCCCGAACATAGCTTTCATCCAGCCCGGTATCGGTTACAATGTGATGAATGTCGCAGGCCAGGCATATATTCGTTAGTTCAGCGCGGCCGAACTTGCTTGAATCCGTAACAATGTAAACCGCTGAAGACCGGTGAATAATATGTGCTGAAATTTCAGCCCTCAGAAGATCGCGCAGGGTAAATCCTGTTTTCTTCGTATAGCCGTCGATCCCGATAAATGCCTTATCAAAGTTAACATTGTCGATACACAGTTTGGTGATCTTGCCGACAAGGCTTTCACTTTCATGCTGGTATAGTCCGCCCATCAGCACTACCCTTGCCTTTCCTTTTTTTCTGAACTGCCTTGCAATAAAAACATTGGTGGTTATAATGGTAACATCCTTTCTTACAAGCTCCCTGGCAAGCAACGCATTTGTCGATCCTGATTCGATCAGTATGGTTTCACCGTCTTTTATCATATCGGCAATTTTTCTGGCGATCCGAAGCTTGTTTTCATAGTTCATACTCATCCGGGTTGAGATATCGTCGGCTTCACCGATTATCGCACCACCGTGAACCCGTTTCAGAAGTCCTTCTGATTCAAGAAAGTTCAGATCCTGCCTGATGGTGACAGAAGAAACATTCAGCGAAGCAGCCAGATCCTTGACTGAAATCTGGTTATCGCCGTCCATCATCCGGAGTATCCTGTTATGTCGTTCGCTCAGCATAATTCAAAAGCAAGTGAGGCTGCACCGATAACACCGACGTCAGGCCCTATTTGGGATACAGCGATTTCAAACGGGTCAAAAATCATATCCCTTGCCAGGTCATAGAAGGTTTTCTTTATATGCGACAGGTAAAAATCGCCCCAGCTGAGCAGTCCTCCTCCAAGAACAATCAGGGGAGGATTCAATGCCTGGAAGATATTGTAAAGGCCGATACCGACATACCGGGCGCTGTCGAGAACAATGGCTTCCGATACGGGATCATGGCAATCAAGGCCTTGTTTGATAAGCTTCCCGTCAACCTTTGACAAATCAAATCCTGCAGGCAAATTAAGTTTGGTATTCATGCCACTGCCTGTTTTCTTCCGGAACAGATGTGGTAGCGCCATACCGCAGGCAACAGCCATAAGGCACCCCCGGTTACCGCATGTACAGGTCAGTTCACTGTCAGGTTCCACGATTGTATGACCGAATTCGCCGGCTGTGCCTGTGAGTCCCCTGTAAAGCTTCCTGTTTATAATGATTCCGGCGCCAATTCCAGAGCTGATTGTCAGGAAGATCATGTCATCAAACCCTTTCCCGGCGCCAAACTTGTATTCACCGAATGCCTGTGCGTTGGCATCATTATCCAGAATAACAGGAACCTGAAAATGCTTTTGTACCGAATCCCGCAAGGGAAAATCCTTAAATCCTTTCAGGTTGGATGTAGTGATGATCACCCCGTCCCTGAACCTGATATGGCCTGCGCAGCCGATTCCTATTCCGATAAGATCGCTTTCGGTAAGGTGATTTTGTTCCAGGAGTCTTTTCACATTCCCTGCAATTTGTTCCACAAGCTGGTCTTCCTGTTTGGCAATATGATCACAGTCGATGCATTTGTCAATCAGGGTACCATCCTGTTTCACCAGCGCAGTGCAAAGTTTGGTGCCACCGATGTCGACTCCGCAAAGTATTTTTCGCATTGAATTATAAGGTTTGTTCAGTCCGGGCGATGATATCATCCTGCGTTTCAGGAGACAAGGTAGTAAAAAAGGCACAATATCCGGCTACCCTCACGATCAGGTCCCTGTACTTTTCCGGATCTTTTTTTGCAGCAAGCAATGTTTCTTTTGATACAATATTATATTGAACATGCCATCCCTTCAGATCAGCAAAGAAAGTGCGCAGCATGGCAACCAGTTTCTCACGGTCTGATTCATGCTGCAGGGACGAAGGCGTCAGCTTCTGGTTCAGCAGGACGCCACCCATTATTTTCTCCGTGGGAAGCTTTGAAACCGATTTGAATACTGCTGTGGGTCCCAGCAAGTCGGTGCCCGATGAAGGAGAACTCCCCTCTGCCACCGGGGTAAAAGCTTTACGGCCATCGGGAGTGGCAAACAGAACGGCCCCATTGGGAACATTCGCTGAAATACTTGAAGTGCCGGCATAATACCGACAACCAATAGGCCCGCGGTTAAACCGGGTTGTCCTGTATGATTCAAGCTCGTTGATAAATTCAAGATAGGCATCTCTCAGCAACAGATCTACGGTATCATCGTCATTGCCGTATTTGGGTGCAAAGTTGATCAGCATCTGCCGAATCTTCTCACCCTCTTTTCCATCAAAATTGCTTTCAATGGCCCACAAAAGCTGCTCATGGGTTAACCTTTTCTCTTCGAAAACCAGTTTTTTGATGGCAGCCATTGAATTACCAAGATTG
The DNA here is from genome assembly GCA_035299085.1 of Bacteroidales bacterium. NCBI lineage: Bacteria > Pseudomonadati > Bacteroidota > Bacteroidia > Bacteroidales > Bacteroidales bacterium. The sequence continues at coordinate 89,506 of DATGXG010000048.1, forward strand.
GCGATACCAACCTGCAGACCCGAGACAAAATCATACTTCGATCCGCCTTCCTTGATTGTTTTTCCCCTGCCGATACAATCGTCAACAAAGGCCGAGCAAAGAATATCAGGCACATTTTCTTCGATGGCCGTATCTACAGCAGCATCGATTTCGATTGTTTTCCGCGCGTAATAACGGATTTGCTGTTGCCAGCATTTATAAAGTTCATCAAAGGTTTTAAAGTCCGAGAAATTACCGGTCGCCCGGTGAAACGTTTTGCCAGAATACCGGTCATGTCCGTTATACAGGCATGCAAGAAAAACCCTCATCAAATTCAGGAAACTCATGCCGGTGCACCGGTATCCCCACTTACCGGGCACTGCGATTTCAATGCATCCTATGGCCGAATAATTATAGGCATCGTTATGCTGCACTCCCAGCTTAATCAGTTCAGGAATCACAATTTCATCATTATTGAAAGCCGGCATCCCAAAACCCTTTTGAATGACCTTTATGCAGGCCATCATAAAATCCTGACTTATATTCTTATGGAACCGTACAGAAAGATTAGGTTGGGTTAACCTCATATGTCCCACCGACTCCAGTACCAGGTAACTAAGTTCGTTCACTGCATCGGTACCATCGGGTTTCTGACCTCCGATTGTAACATTCTGATAAAGCGGACCGCCTGCCGAAAATTGGGTATGTGACCAGGGTCTGATTTTATTGATGGACAAAAGTTTAATCCATGTATTTTCAAGCAATTCAAGAACAAATTCATCGGAAACCAACTGCAATTGCCTGTCCTTTTTGTAGAACGGATAAAGGTACTGGTCCAGTCGCCCCAGGGAAACCGAATGTCCGTTGCTTTCAATCTGTAAAACAAGCTGAACAAAATAAACAAGCTGAAGGGCCTGGTAAAAATCAGATGGCTTTTCTTTTGAAATAACCTCACAATTCCGGCTGATCAGGAGAAGCTCCTTTTTTCTTTCATAATTCGTTTCAGTCCTGCTTAATAATTCAGCCAGCCCTGAATATCGCATAATGAATGCACTGAAGGCCTTTAAGCTGATGGTGACTGCGGTATAGAAAAGATCTTTTCTTATCCCCTCCGGGGTAGTCCTGTTTATTTTTGAATGATGGTGCCTGATTTCATCAAGATATCCCCTGATGCCGGTTTCCAGGATTTTATAGAAATCCACTGCAATGTGAGCATCTCCCGATGTAAGGTTTCCGGTTGCCTTAATGATGGCGGCATCCTGGAGATCCCGCAATTCCTGCGACATCATTGCCCTGCCTTTATCATACAGGACTTTGCCTTTCCACCATGCTGCTATTTCAACGAGTTCTTTTTTGTGCTCTTCGGTTATAAAAAATGCGTCACCGGGCCTCGTATGAAGCGCGTCCTTTTCCTTTGGAAGCCAATCTACGGCATATTCAGGGAACACAGGGGCCGCCCTGTGTTGCGAAGACTGGTTTCCCACAATAAGCTCACCCTTGTCAATGAAGATTGTCATGTGCTTCAGCGTCTTTTCAAGGGCATACGCTCTTTTAATGATAACGGGTTGGTCCTCATGCTCACGGTAAGCTTCAGTATAAAACCTCGCTCTTTCAGTGCAAATGGAAGGTTTTGAACTCAAAACCTTTTCCCTGAGCGCTGAAATCCTTGCCGATAATTGTCCTTCAACAGGCATTTCAGCCACCGATCCTTGTCCTGATTCCTTTTGATTCTGCATATTTCAAATAATCGATTAATTCGTTTTGCTGAACTGCTTTTACATTCGAATACGCATAAGGCATGTCCAGCATTGTATATTTTTTAATCCCCAGGTTATGAAAGGGGATCAGGTGAATTTCCTGAAGAGTTGGAAATGAAGAGGTAAAATCAATGATTGAACTGATTTCATCAAAAGTATGATTAAACAGGGGTATAACAGGTATCCTGGCAATAAACGGAACACCGGCTTCGCTGAGTTTACAAAGATTTCCGGTGATAAGTGCAAGGTTGCCCCCTGTAAATTTCATGAATTTGGTTGCATCGGTATGTTTAATATCTACAAGCCAGGTATGGATAATGCCAATGTTTGGTTGTATTGCAGACCATTGAACATGCAATGTAGTCTCGACTGCAACGTCAATTTCTCTTCTCCTGAGCTCCTGAAGTAACTCTTTCAATGCAATTCCCTGGGCGAAAGGTTCGCCACCTGAAAGAGTCACACCGCCTCCGCTTTGACTATAGAACCTGCTGTCTTTTTCTATTTCAAGGATAAGTTCTTCTGTTGTTTTACTTTGACCGGCAACGGAAATCGCTCTTGACAGGCAAACATCGGTTAAAGCGGATGCGTCAAGTTCTGACCTTTCGATTTTCAGCGCATCATTAATAACTGTAATGGCCGGGCTAAACCGGAGACAATCTCCAAATCTTTGGCAAAGCTGAGAATCAAACATGATTTCAGGTTCAAACGATTGACTTTCGGGATTACTGCACCACTGGCATTGCAGTGTACATCCTTTATAAAAGATGATTGTCCTTATGCCGCCGCCGTCGTGTGTTGAAAACCGCTGAATGTTGAAGATCATTTTGTTAAATTGTCATGCCGACCCTGAGTTAAGTCGAAGGGAGTCCGATTTATTTATACGATGCAAAAATATATAGTTTCGTTTAAAGCACCTAATATTTTCATATGAAAGATATCATGTTTTCGTTTGGAGTTTTGGCAAGCGTAACTTCTTAAATATTAAATCAGTGTTCCTTGATCGGTGTTTGATTGGCTTCGCCGTTTGAAGGCTTCGCCGTTTGAAGCTTTGCTGTTTGAAGCTTCGGTGTTTGAAGCCTCGCTGTTTGAAGATTTCAAACGATTTCAAACGATTTCAAACTCCTTTCAAACTTTCAAACGATTTCAAATCCAGTATCCAGCATCCAGTATCTAATAATAATATTTATGGCCATAACTGAAATTGATTTGTTTCTAATACAATTTAAATTAGAATTGTCATGCCAAAACTGACATTTAATGATCTACCGGCTGCTGTGGAAGCGTTACTCCTGAGAATGGACATCCTTCATGACCTGGTCAAATCAACACGCGATACACTCGACAGTCTGATCCGGGAAGCAGGGGAATTGCCTGAAACTGCCGATCAAAAACCTGTACAAAATGTTCCGGACGAGAAATTACCTGAACGTGAGGGATTGCTTGATATCGGCAAAGCGGCCCGCTATCTGGGAATCTCAAATTCGACGCTATATATGGCCGTAGAAAGAAGGGCGATTGCACATTTCAGAAAACAGAACAGGCTGTATTTTAAAGTAGCTGATCTCGACGCTTACAAGCAAAGCCAAAAATCCGGGAAGAAGAAATCGGCCAAACCCATGCTTGATGAGCCTACCATGTTACTGGGTGATAATGATGAAAAGCTGATGTCAATGGAAGAGGCTACTGAGTATACGGGCATTTCGAAGACAAACCTTTACTCTTATGTAAAGATGAAGAAAGTGCCTTTCATCAAGAAAGGCAGAAGACTGTATTTTCCGGTTGTTGCACTGAACCAGCTCATGATCATGAGCACTGAAAAGCCTACCCGTCCAAGGGGAAGAAAAAAGAAGACTACGGCTACCGAGCCAAAAGAACCACCTGCCGGAAACCCTGACCCGGATTACGTTACGTTGAGGCAGGTTGTAAAAATGATAGGTAAACATCCGTCAACGGTATATTACCAGTTAAGAAAAATGAATGTTCCTGTAGTTGCCAGGCGCGGTAACCTGAGCTTTTATTCGCTGAGGGCTGTAAGGGAGGCTTTTCCGGAGACAGGATAACCGAGCCATTGGAAAAGTCTCGTCATTGCGAGGAGCGTGCTAATTTCTGATTATAGCATATTGTAAAGCGACGAAGCAAACTGCCCGGACAGGAAGGGCTTTACCAAGACAAAACGATTTCTGAATTGTCTTGGCTATGTCCTGCCTGTGCTAACAGATTGCTTCGTCGCTTAAAATTCTGTTATAATCAAATATTTGTCAAGCTCCTCGCAATGACGAGCTTCGTACCTACTCACTAATTACTTCGCCGGAGTAATCACAATATTCCTGAATTCAACGGGACCATGGTCACCCTGTAAAAGAATCGGACCGGGTTCACCTTCGTTACTGTCGATGGCTCCACCTGTAATACCCGGGATAATAGCATCAGTAATCGTCTTTTTGCCATTGGCAACAATGGTTACGCGACGACCGATAAGCGTAATATCGTATGTCTGCCACTCACCAGCTGGTAAAGCTGCATCCTGGTTAGGACTTACAAAACCGTAAATTCCTGCAAAAAGAATAGATGACGGTTCCTGTCCTTTGCTGTCAATAATCTGCAATTCATACCTTCCGCGAAGATAAATTCCGCTGTTGCTTCCCTGGGGAATCCGGAATTCAATATGAAGCTTGAAGTCCTTGAAGTTTTGTGTAGTGAGAATATTCGATCCTGATTTCGGGCTTTTCAGAACACCGTTTTCAATAACCCACTGGTTCTCGGGTTTCTGTGTTTTCCATCCGTCGAGATTCTTACCGTTGAAGATTTTAATGGGTTCACCCCATGCAGGTTCCTTTTCCCATGCCATGAAAGGAGCCCTGACACCGGTGAATGTACCCTGTCTGCCGTCGGGGTAAGTGATTGTACCGGTCAGCTTGTCGTTTTCAACAGTTCCTTCAAATACAAGGTCTTTCATTCCCATTTCCCACTGCGGGGGAATACTGAAATTTGCTTTGTTACCGTCAACATTTACAACAGCAATCGGACGTGCGCTTCCTTCACTGGATACAAAATGACCAACAAGGGTTTTAAAACCCGATAGCTTTACCTCGAGCCATGAAGGCACTACTTCATTCCCACGGGTAACCGTAAGATCCCAGTGACCGATGATCGGCTGTTTGTCGGCCTGGGCCTTCACTCCCAAACTTAAAGTCAAAAGGGACGCGGTTATCAACGAAAGTTTCAGACTGTAGCGGATACAGTGTGCAATTGATTTTATGTTTTTCATGCTAAAGCAATTTTTTATATTATCAAAAATAAGCATTCCGGCTTACAATTAGAATGATTTTGGTCTGATTGTCCGATCTATTTAAGCCGTTTCTCAAAACATACGCTGTTTTCCATGCCAATATACTGCCCATAATTAGGGATTTGCTGATAACCGCACTTTTTATAAAGGGCAATAGCATCCGGCTGCCTCCTGCCGGTTTCAAGCACACATTTCACATAAGAAAGTTCCCTTGCCCAGTTCTCAAGTTCAGTTACAATTAATTTGCCGATACCGTGATTGCGGATGTCGGGACTAACATACATTCTTTTGATTTCCATAGCCTCATCCGAGAACACCTTGATTGCTCCGCATCCCACTGGCTGACCCTTATGATAAGCCACCACTGCGTGCCTGATAAGATTTATCCTATTAAACGCATTATAAAAATCATGATCCCTGCCGTCGATAACGGCTAATTCCTTATCGAGAAAGGATACCATGGTTATGAAGTCGGTATGCCCTGAATCGCATCGGTTGATTGTAATCATAATGTGATTGTTGGTATGGTTTATAAAGGAAATGCCAGTGTGAATATTGTACCATTCGTATCTGAAACCACAGACAGGGTTCCATTGTGATTTTGCATGATCTGTTTGGATAAACTGAGACCAATTCCTGAACCGTTAGCTTTTGTAGTGAAAAAGGGCATGAAAATATCAGTAATGATTTCATCCGGTATCCCGGGGCCGTTATCTTCCACCCGGATAATCACATCAGTTTCCTGATAAAAAGCCGACAGGCGAATAGCTCCATCCCTGGAGTTCTCTAAAGCTTCGGTTGCGTTTTTGACCAGGTTGATCAATACCTGTTCAACCTGTGAAAAGTCGGCAGTCAACATGAGATCAGGAGGATTCACTTCCACTTGTATAAACTTATCACTAATTCCTGAATCCATAAGAAGTTTACAACTACTGAAAAGATTGGCTATCTTAAAAGGGCTGAATCGGGATTTTGGCAATGCGGTAAGGGTCCTGTAGGTATCCACAAAATCAAGCAGGCCCTTTCCTGTTTCTTCAATAGTATTGAGACCTTCAAGAGTTTTATTTATGATCCTCTCACTGATATCCCCGGGTTTTCTTATTTGGCCGTTTTCTTTAAAATATCCCGATATGACAGAGGTAAGTGAAGTAACGGGGCTTACCGAATTCATGATTTCATGAGTCAGCACACGGATAAGCCGTTGCCAGGAGTCGAGTTCTTTCCTGTCGAGCTCACGGGTAATATTTTCAAAGGAAATCAGTCTGATCACCCGGTTTTCAAATTTCAGTTCTGTTGCCCTGATGAGAATACTTTGAAGCTGGTCTTTTATTTTTATTTTATGCAGAATTTCATGGCCGGGTTGTATATTCTGAAGGATTTGGTACAAGTCAGGATCTTTAATTTTCAGAGTTCCGGGATGATTGACGTTTATAAACTCTTTTACGGCCCTGTTAAAGATGCCCGGATTCCCGTCATGGTCGAAAGACATAAGCCCTATGCTTACATGGTTCACAACGGTCTGCAGAAACTGTGCGCTTTTTTCATTTTCCATCCGGATTTGTTGAATGGTAGAATTCAATTCATTCAGTTTTTGCCTGAGTTTTTCAAAAGAATTGTTATCTGCCGGAAACCTGATCGAGGAATCATGATCATGTACTGACGAAAAGAATTTTATAAGGTCGGCATTAGTCCGGTTAACCACATTAATCAGAAGCAGTGCCTGAATGCCGATTAAGATCAGCATGCCAGCCAGCGTGTAATAGTAACCGTGTTCAATATTATGCACAATAACGGCCAGGATCATGCTTGATAGCACTATGAAAGCCACTCTGACCAGTATATTAATATAGAAGCTTTTTAAAACCATAGCTATTGTAAGTTATATTTTTGCATTTTGTTATACAGCGTCTGCCTTGCCAATCCTAATTCCTGTGAGGTTTTCAGAATATTGCCATGATTATTCTCGAGTGCTTTTTGTATGGCCTGTTTTTCGATATCGGCAAAGGTCAGGGGCTTACTTTGCTGATTGATCGGAAATACAGAGTGTGATAATAAAAAATCTTCAGGTGTGATGACATCCGAATCGCACAGGATCACGGCCTTTTCAACTGAATGTCTTAATTCCCTCACATTGCCGGGCCATTGATAACGCATCAGCTTATCCAGCGTTCTCTTTGTATATTTTAAATTGAATTTCTCATATTTCTGGGAATATTCCCTCAGGAAGTGTTCAGCAAGAAGGATGATATCCTCACCCCGCTCCCTTAAAGGGGGCAGGTCAATCACAATTGTATTGATCCGGTATAAAAGATCCTCCCTGAAGAGCCCTTTCGTCACCATATCATCAGGATTTTTATTGGTTGCACAAATAAGCCTTATATCAAAAGGTATGGGAACGGTTGAACCGACTTTGCAAATGATCCTGTTTTGCAAAGCAGTCAAGAGTTTTGCCTGCATGGAAAGCGACAGGTTCCCGATTTCATCAATGAAGAGAGTGCCGCCTGAAGCCGTTTCAATCCATCCGGTTTTGTCTTCACGTGCATCTGTAAAAGCGCCTTTTACATGGCCGAACATTTCACTTTCAAAGAGAGTCTCCGTTATCGTACCGGCGTCGATGCTTACAAACGATTCGTCCGAACGCCGTGAAAGATGATGGATTTCTTTAACCACAAGTTCCTTTCCGGTTCCGTTTTCGCCTGTCACCAGCACATTTGCTTCTGTGCGGGCGACTTTTTTTACGATCCGTAGTACTTCTTCCATGGCCCTTGATTTCCATACAAGCGTTCCGTACTGATTTATAATTCCCTTATTCAATTGTTTCTGCTTATCGCGAAGCTTTTTATTTTCAAATCGCGATTGCCTCAGCTTATAGGCAGCCTGAAGTGTAGTGATCAGTTTATGGTTGTCCCAGGGCTTCACCACAAAATCCACCGCACCTTCTTTAATAGCCCTGACTGCAAGGTCCACATCGGCATAAGCCGTAATCATAACCACCACGGCGGACGGATCATATTTCAGAATGGCATTAAGCCAGAAAATCCCCTCATTGCCGGTGTTCACACCGGCTGAAAAGTTCATATCCAGCAGGATTACATCGATTACATCCATTCTCAGATGCTGAAGGATAAGATTCGGATTTGAAACCCCGACAACCTTATCAAATTCAGGTTCCAGCAGTTGAATCAGGGCTTTAAGAACTTGTTTATGATCATCGGCGATCAACAGGCCACCTTTCATAATAGATTGTCTATTTTATGGACATTAATTTGTCCTTATTTTAGACAAATTTATGAATAAATTTATTTATGTTTCATTTAATCTCCTAGTTTTCAACTAAAATATATTATCGGAATAAGAATTGAAGTCACAATTGAAATCATTAATTTCAACAATATGCTTAAGACAACCGGTTTAACAAAAATCTTTCGAACGGATGAAGTGGAAACTACTGCACTCAACCGTGTAAACTTCCAGGCTCAGCAGGGAGAATTTGTAGCTGTTATGGGGCCTTCAGGTTGCGGAAAATCAACCCTTCTTAATATAATCGGCTTACTTGATGCTCCTTCAGGTGGCGAATATTATTTCATGGATAGAGATGTCTCTTCATACAGGGAGAACCAGCGTACAGATCTGCGAAAAGGTAACATAGGATTCATTTTTCAAAGTTTTAACCTGATTGATGAATTGACTGTCTTTGAAAACATTGAATTGCCGTTGCTTTATCTCAGAATTTCTGCAAAAGACCGCAAGAAAAAAATTGAAGCAGTTCTTGAAAGAATGCAATTGACGCCTCGCAAAAACCATTTTCCCCAGCAGTTATCGGGCGGACAGCAACAGCGGGTTGCAATAGCCAGAGCGGTGGTTACCAATCCCAAACTTATCCTTGCCGATGAGCCAACCGGAAATCTTGATTCTTCAAATGGAGAAGAGGTGTTAAAACTGCTGGAAGAATTGAATCATGACGGCACCACAGTAATTATGGTAACGCACTCTGCAGCCCATGCAGAAAGAGCACATCGCATTATTCAGCTTTTTGACGGGCATGTTGTTTCAGAAAACATTAAGAGTCAAATAATAATCCAGTAACTCAGCCGGAATGTTTAAAAACCTTCTTAAAATCGCGTTTCGTAATCTTACCCTGAGTCCGAAGTATTCAATATTAAATACAATAGGTTTGTCTATCGGAATGGCCTCTTCTATTTTAATTCTTTTATGGGTACAGGATGAATGGAGTTACGACAGACAATCTGGCAATGCCGGTAATGTATTCAGGGTAGTAGGTGACAGGGGCATTACCAATGGAGGATTAACCGCAATTACGCCTGCACCATTAGCAAAAGCTTTGAAAGAAGAATTTCCGGAGATTATAAGGGCCTCCAGATGTGGCATGGGCTCCCGGATTTCCTTTAAAACCGGTAATGAATTTATAGAAGAAACTGCTATGCCCGTTGATAATGAATTTTTAAAAATGTTCAATGTTGAATTTGAAGAAGGAGATATCAATAAGGCTTTAATCGAACCTAATTCTGTTGTACTTACCGAAAGAATAGCCAAAAAGTATTTTGGGAACGTGGATCCTGTGGGTAAAACGGTAAAATTGACTGAATCCGATGAGATTTATACAATTACAGGAATTATAAAGAATCCGCATAACAGTCACCTTAAGTATGACTTGTTGATCCCTGTAAAGCTTAATAAACAATTTGAAGACCTCAGCGGTGATATGCAGATAATGTGCTATAACTATATTGAGCTAAAAGCAGGCATAGACAGTAAATTTGTTGAGGAAAAAATCCGTGATTTTTTAATAACCCACTCCAGTAGAGTAACATTTAGAATTTCTCTTCAAAACATCAAAAAGATACATCTATTCTCTACCGGAAAATATAGTGAAGATATCGAAGGCCATGGCAGTATCTTTTATGTCAGAGTTTTAAGTCTCATATCGATCTTCATTCTCATTATCGCCTGCATTAACTTCATGAATCTGTTTTCAGCTCAATCCAAAAGAAGGGCAAAGGAAATTGGCCTGCGTAAAATATCAGGGGCCGGAAGGCAAAAAATTATTTTCCAATTCCTGGGGGAATCCTTTTTAATTGTTTTTATAGCTCATATAATTGCCATGATCTTGGTTGAGTTATTCTTGCCACAATTTAATAACCTGACCGATAAACACTTGATTATAAACTATAAAAGCGCTGGATCATACTCTATATTAATTACAGTTGTATTATTTAGTGGACTATTGGCAGGAAGTTACCCCGCTTTATACCTCTCATCATTAAACCCGTTGGTTTTAATGAAAGGTACAAATGCCAGGAAACCAGGTCATGCACCATTCAGACGTACACTGGTAATTCTCCAGTTTTCTATTTCAATTCTTCTTATTATTTGCACTTTAATCATTTACAATCAGTTCGACTTCATTCAAAACAGGAAACCCGGTTTTAACAAGGATGACATCGTTTATTTCACAACCCATCTTAACCCTGATGATCCTAAAATGGCAAGTCTCAAGAGAGAACTCGGCAATTTTCCGGATATTCTTAACATAAGTTTGGGCGATATTCCAATCAACGAAAAGTTTATAAGAAATACTGACGGCCTGAACTGGACCGGGCCTGAGAAAACCAGCGATATACGGTTTGATTTATTGAATGGTGATGCAGATTATGCATCAACATTCCAATTTAATTTAAAAGAAGGGCGTTTTTTTTCTTCTGAATTTCCAACGGATTCTTTTGCATTAGTAATTAATGAGCAGGCAGCAAAAATATTCGGTTTTATAGATCCGATAGGCAAAACAGTTACATGGTCCGATGGATCGAAATCAACAATTATAGGCGTTGTTGAAGATTTTAACTATAAATCAATGCATTATAAAATTGAACCGCTTCTTTTTACACTCAGAGCGGGGGCTTACTTCTTTATAAAAATAAGACCGGGCACTTCAGAAACAACCATTCCCTATATTAAAAAAATTTTCAACACATATAATTTCCCGTTTCGTTTAGATCTTCACTTTGTCTCTGAAGAGTATAACAATATGTACAGGAATGAGAAGCGAATTGGTAAAATACTGGGTTATTTCTCATTACTTGCAATAATAGTTTCATGCCTGGGACTTGTCGGATTGTCAGCCTTTATAGCCGAAAGCAGGACAAAAGAGATTGGAATCAGGAAAACGAATGGTGGAAAAACACAGGAAATATTCATATTACTCTCAAAACAATACCTTCTCTGGGTGAGTAGTTCCATTGCCATAGCAAGTCCGGTGGCGTGGTATTTCATGAATAAATGGCTGCAAAATTTCGCTTACCGGATTCAAATTCAATTGTGGATCTTTGTTTTAACCGGCATTTTTGTGATTATTCTGTCGTTTCTAACAGTGAGTATTCAATCGTACAGATCTGCCTGTAAAAATCCGGTCGATACACTTCGATATGAATAAGAACATCTGATAGAAATTCCTATGATTAAGAATTCTCTCAAAATAGCATTCCGGAATATCCGAAGGTACATGTTGCACTCTGTCCTGAACATCGCCGGAATGGCCATTGGCATGGCGGCTGCAATCCTGATCCTGCTATGGGTCAGGGATGAATTGAGTTACGACCGTGACTTACCGGAGGCTGGTAATATATACCGGCTCGTTGAAAAGGATACATCTTCACAGGGTTCCATGATGATTCCTGTTCCGGCTGCCCTTTCGGCCGCCATGAAACAGGAAATTCCTGAGATTATATACACAACTCGATATACGCCGTCACCGCTCTCCCTAAAAAAGGGCGATGAATATATTGAGGAATTGGTAGCTACAGTGGATAAGGATTTTCTGAAAATGTTCAACCTGCAATTTATCGATGGGGACATAAACACGGCTCTTGATGATCCCCATAGTATTATCCTTACCGAGGAAACGGCCATGAAATTCTTCGGAGATTTACATGCAGTGGGCAAAACAATTCCATCGAGGGGTTATGATGTAAAGGTTACAGGGGTTATCAAAGATATTCCGGCCAACAGGAACCTCCGGTTCAAATACCTGGTTCCACTGCAATGGCTCAGCGAACTAGGAGCTCACAGCAACTCCTGGCAAGAGCGGTTTTACACTTATGTACAAGTTAAAAAAGGAACCGATCCGAAAACAGTTGAAAGAAAGATTGCACAAATAGTCAAAACAAATGTTCCGGAGTCTCAATCGATCATATTCATGCAAAATGTTAAGAAAATTCATCTGTATTCTGCCGGAAAATACAACTATGATGTGAATGGTCTGGGCGATATTATTTATGTCAGGATACTGGCCCTGATAGCTGCTTTTATCCTGGTTATCGCATGCATCAATTTCATGAGCCTTTCAACCGCCCAATCTGTGCAACGTTCAAAAGAAACAGGCATCCGAAAAGTAACCGGTGCAGGTCGCGGGAAACTGATATTCCAATTTCTGGGTGAAGCCATGCTTATGGTTTTTACAGCCCATATTTTTGCCATGATCCTTGTAGAGCTTTTCCTTCCCGGTTTTAATACACTGACAGGCAAACAATTGTTTGTTCCATACCACAGTGCCGGGTTGTATTTGCAATTGATGGGACTGATCGTATTATGCGGTTTGCTGGCCGGTGGCTACCCTGCCCTGGTACTGTCAGCTGCCCGGCCGCTTGATGCAATCAGGGGAATAGTTAAAAAATCACCAACCAATATACGTTTCCGGAAACTGCTTGTAATCTTCCAGTTCACGATGTCGGTTGGCCTGATTATTTGCACGCTCGTTATCGGCCTCCAACTGAAATTTATGCAGAAAAAGGATATTGGTTATAACAGGGAAAATATCGGGTACTTTATGTTCCCTATTCGTCCCGGTGATCCGAAACTTGAGTCACTTAAAAAGGAACTGGCCGGTTACCCGTCAATACTCGGGGTTACAAAGGGGTTTAATCCTTCCAGTATAGAAGGTTATGTAAACGGGTTCAACTGGAACGGCAAAAAAGAAGGGAATGATATCTCTTTTTGTTTTGTGGGTGGTGATGCGGATTTTGCATCAACATTTGGTTTTAAAATAAAACAGGGACGGTTCTTTTCTCCTGAAATAAATACAGATTCATCAGCGGTAGTCATTAATGAAAAAGCATCCGAAATGATGGGTCTTGCCAATCCCCTGGGAGAGGTTATTACAACGCCATGGGGTGCCCGCCTCACGATAATCGGGATTATGAAAAATTTCAATTTTAAATCGCTCCGGTATGCGATTGAACCCCTGATTCTCCAGGTTGGCTCTTCTAATAGCTTTTTTGTAAGGATGAAACCCGGCAATCGGAAGTCAACCTTGGAATTCATTGATAAAACATTCAAATCGTTCAACCCCGGTCTGCCGATGGATTTTCATTTCATGGACAATGATTTTGAAAACATGTACATGACAGAACGAAGGATTGGCAAAATCTTCATGTATTTTTCCATGATGGCTGTTTTCATTTCCTGCCTGGGATTGATCGGGTTATCTTCTTTTATGAATGAACGGAGGACTAAGGAGATCGGTATCCGGAAAGTCAATGGCGCTAAAACGGTTGAAATATTCACATTATTATCCGGGGAATACCTGATATGGGTAATGATTTCTGTTTTCATTGCCGGCCCGGTTGCTTATTATGTCATGCATAAATGGCTGCAAAACTTTGCATTTCGCACCCATATCCCGTGGTGGGTTTTAGCTGTTAGCGGTTGCATTGCTCTGTTCATTGCTCTGGCAACAGTTAGCCTGCAATCATACCGTACTTCAGAAAAGAACCCCGTGGATGCGCTGAGGTATGAGTAACCTCCGTCATTGCGAGGAGCGTGAATTTACTTTGATTATGCCAAGATTTGATGCGACGAAGCAATCTGCCGGCACAGGAAAGGCGTTACCAAGACAGATGCCATAATGGCTCACTTGGCTAAGTTCTTCCTGTTCGGGCAGATTGCTTCGTCGACAATACATTCTGCCATAATCAATGTCCTGTCAAGCTTCTCGCAATGACGGTTGTTGTCACGCTCTTTCAACGTAGGCAGTGAACCTGAACACCTATGAATTGTTACATCTCCAAACCATAACTTATGCTTCCCAAAACCATTTCAATCCGGCCGTTCATCGGGGCAAAAGACTTTAACACTTCAAGATCATTCTACAGGGACCTGGGGTTTGACGAAACCAGGCTTTCCGAAAAAATGTCGGTTTATAAAGCCTCACAACTGGCCTTTTACCTGCAGGATGCCTATGAAAAAGACTGGATTGACAATACAATGATTTTTATGGAAGTGGAAGATGTAAACGCCTTCTGGTTTTATTTGAAATCTCTTGAATTAGAAAACACTTACAAGGATGTAAGGCTCACTCCGGTTAAATCATTTGACTGGGGCAGCGAATGTTACCTACATGATCCGTCGGGTATATTGTGGCATTTCGGAAGTTTTGCATTGTAAAATGCTCGTCATTGCGAGTAAGAACACCTTTTTAAGTTCACCCGGTGAAATGAAAACATATTTACACAGAGATTCACAGAGGTACCACAGAGGTTCACAGAGAAAAAATCTGTTTTCTCAGTGGTTCTCTGTGTCTGCTCTGTGGTTCTCTGTGTCTGCTTTTCGCAATGACGTGCCGCTTATTTCCCCGCACAACTCCAGAAACCTATCCTGCAACCCTTCATCATCCGCAAGCGGGTTATAATTGCGTTCTTTCTTATGAAAGAAATACCGGCCGCTCACAAGGGCTTCGGGTTCATTGCTTGTTGCAAGCCACACCTGGGTTTCGGCTCCTTTCATGAGATCATCGGGGGCACCGCTGCCACCCATTTTTGTAGGTACCCATCCAGGGTTTACCGCGTTGGCATAAACACCCGGCCACATGCGGGTCAAAGCTTTAGCCAGGAGAAGAACATGCAGTTTTGTGTCACTGTAAGTGAATCGCTCATTCTGGTACGATTGCCTGTCCATCCTGTCAGAACCCTGCATATGAAGCCCGGAACTCAGATAGATCAGCCTGTCAGGCCGATTGATAAGGCATGTCAGAATATACGGCGCCAGGCTGTTCACTGTAAAAACTCCGCTAGAAACCCTGTAAACTCCGGCATTATGAATAATCGCATTAAAATGCCCGGAAGCATTCGCCTGTCGCGCTATATCCTTTATTTCTTCAATCCTTGATAAATCACCCGTTACAACCCCTTCAGCGCCGGGAAGCGCTTCCAAAGCCTGTTCCCCCCTCATAGGGTTCCGGGCATGCAGCACAACAGAATGTCCCTGCGTGATGAGCATTTGAGCGGCTATTTTTCCCAGTCCGTCCGCGGCACCGGTAACCAATATTCTTGCCATAACCTGTTTATGGTATAACAATCAGGCAACCAATTGGGAAAACAATGTTTCAAGAACAGTTTCAAGATTTTCTGTAATTCCAGGGTGAGGCCTTGATGTTTGAATCGTAGCGCTCCTTACTGCAGTCAGCCACCTGAAGCGTTCTGCTTCATCAAGGCAGGCAATGGGACCTCCTTCTTTTTCTCCGGAAGCAATCTTCCTGAATCCTTCAAGGTTTTTTTCGATTTCTTCAAAATCGGCTTCCGATTTCAATGCCAGGATCTTTTCCTTATTCACCTTATACATCATGCGGATGAATTTCTCGCTCTTGCAATACAGGATTACGCCCGCATTTAAAAATTCTTCCCGTTCCACTGAAGGAACTACTCTTACAATGGCATATTCATATAAGAGCTTTTGCTGCATGGGCTTCTTTAATAAATTGTTTTGAATTTTGCAGACGGTGACTTAAAAAAGTGAAATAAGCTCTGCGCACCTGTTCAGGGCTTATGTTTTGCGACTCCCAGTTAATCCAACCGTCGGGTATGATCTGAACTATAGAATGAAGTACCTGATCATCGATGAACTGCCTGCACAGGGCATCGGCATCTTCCATCTGTGAGGCCAGGGACAGCAAAACATGGTCTTTAATATACTGAAAAGGTTCTGTGGCTTTGTTATGCCATCCGTCCCACCGGTAATGGTAATAGAGGCATGACCCGTGATCGATAAGCCACAATTCCTTGCTTGCCATCAGAAGGTTTGTGTTTTTAAATGAACGGTCAGGGTTTACAAGCAGGCTGTCGAGCCATACTATTATAGAAGCCAACAATGCATCGGGCTTATTCACTGCAGGATCAAAGGCAAAGGCCCCGGGTATGAATTTAAGTCCGAGATTCAATCCCTGGCTGGCCTTTAACAGGTCCTGTATTTCCTCATCGCCTTCTGTTCTACCAAAGCACTCATCCAATCCTGCAAAAACAATCTCGGGGACATTAAGACCCAATGCCCTGGCGATTTCCCCGCCCAATAATTCAGCTATCAGTGTTTTAACACCGTGACCGGTGCCTCTGAATTTAACTACATATTTATTGCCGTCATCGGCCTCGGCCAGTGCAGGCAGTGAACCGCCCTCCCGCAAAGGCTGCATGTACCGGGTAACAGTAACTGTTCTGATTGTACTCATGGGTACACAAAAATAGTATATTTGTCGCAATACCACATGTATGAAGAAATTGCTTTCAGGAGACGCTTTTGCAGTATTGCACATCAGGGATTTCAGGTTGTATTTGTCCTTGCGTATGCTGCTTACAATGGCAACGTTAATGCAGAGTGTCATTGTAGGCTGGCAGATTTATGATATCACACATAATGTGCTCTGGCTTGGCTTCATCGGTCTGACCGAGGTAATTCCCCAGGTGAGCATTTCCCTGTTTGCAGGCCATTTCACTGATATATGGAACCGGAGGAATATGGTCCGGTACACTACACTGATCGTAATTACCGGGGCTGCCATATTGCTCATTTATACGGCCAATGCTTCATTTTTCTATGAGCGGTATGGCGTTTTCCCTATTTTCATCAGCATTTTTCTCACGGGACTGGCAAGAGGTATAATGTCGCCCGCCCTGGTGGCCTTGCTTGGACAACTGGTTCCACGGAATCTTTACCCCAACGCTGCCACCTGGAACAGCGCAAACTGGCAGCTGGCAGCAGTGATGGGGCCTGCCATCGGCGGACTCATTTACGGGTATGCCGGCATCATTCCCGCTTATTCGGTTGTTCTTGTTTTTTATACAACGGCATTCTTTCTTGTGCTTCTGATCAGAAATCACAAACATGAAGTGATAGAAACCGGTGAGGGAATTATGGCGCGGATCATGTCGGGAATTGAATTTGTTTTCAGGACACCTGAATTACTGGGAGCTTTCGCCCTGGATATGTTTGCCGTGCTCTTTGGTGGTGCTGTGGCGATGCTTCCTGTATTTGCTTCGGATATTCTTAAAATCGGCCCGCAGGGACTTGGTATCCTTCGTGCATGTCCTGCAATCGGGGCCGTTATTACGGCTGTAATACTAATGTTCCATCCACCGCTTAAAGAAACCGGCAAAATTCTGTTCAGCGCTGTAGTGGGCTTTGGTTTGTGCATGATAGGGTTTGCATTATCCAAAAACTTCATTTTATCTGCGACCATTTTAATATTAAGCGGCGCATTCGATAACATCAGTGTCGTCATTCGCGGTACCATCCTGCAGTTATTTACGCCTGATCACATGAGGGGCCGGGTGGCTTCCGTAAACAGCATCTTCATCGGTTCATCCAATGAACTGGGCGCTTTCGAATCGGGTGTGGCTGCAAAACTGATGGGACTGGTACCTTCTGTGATATTTGGCGGTTGCATGACCCTGGCTGTGGTGGCCGTTACACTAAAACTTAACAAACCGCTGAAAAGTTTATCCCTTACACAAAAAATAGGGTAACCGTTATTTTTTTATATTTGAGGTACCCAACACCTTATCTGCTTATGAAAACCGTTTTGTTTATAGTTTATTGGTTAGTTGTAGCGTTTCAAAGCCTTTATTCACAGGAAAATTTCATTGAGGGTTATATCGTATCGACAAAAAACGATACCCTTTACGGAAAGATAGATTACCGTGAATGGTTGCAGAATCCGGAAAGGATAGATTTTTTGAACAGCAACAGTAAAATAACGGCATATTCACCTTACGATATTCTCGGATTTAATGTATCAGGTGAATCTTATAAAAGCGCCACAGTTAAAACAGAACAAAGCCCTGTTAATACCCAGGAATTAAACTTCAGTCCTGAACTCATTCTTAAAACCAAAACAGTGTTTCTCCTAAACCTGGTGGATGGAGAAAAGCAACTGTTCGTCTATCATGATTCCCTTGGTAAGGAGCATTTCTATATTCCGACTGATTCGGGAATGACCTTACTTATTTACAAAGTTTATTTGCATTCATATACAAAGTCGGAGTTGTTTACACTAAATATCGGCAGGACTGAACCGATCACCGACATCAGGATGGAAAACAAAACATACACCGGTCAGCTTGCAAAATACCTTGAAGATTGTCAACCTGTCTTCTCACAATTGTCAGCTGTCAGATACACTCAGAATGATATTACAGAATTGTTTAATCAATATAAAAAGTCATGTCATCCCGAACTGGCCATTCACCGTATAAAAAAAATTACCATTGAGTTTGGGTTTGTTACCGGTATCAGCCTGAATTCAATGAAATTCGGGAATAATGAAACGTACGCTTTTTCTAAAACATCCTATTCTTATTTCCCGAATATAGTTGCAGGGTTTAGTATTGACGCGCGATTACGTGGTAATTCAAATAAATGGTCCATCTATAATGAGGTTTTAGTTGCCCCGTATCATATTGAAGGTGAATATTTGAGTTATAGAAATAACGACTGGTATACACTTCATAAAACGGAAATCAGTGTACCTTATACCAGGATGAATAATATGCTTCGCTTCAGGTATCCGTTAAAAAAATTGTTTCTATCTGTCAATGCAGGCCTCTCAACCGGTTACGGCAGAATCAGGCATAATTCCTGGCAAAAAGACATAAAACAATATTCTATTGAAAAACAGGAGTTGGAAACAGCCATTCGATTCACCGATTCATTTGATCTAGGATTCAATGCGGGATTTGGATGCAGATACAGACGCTGGTCGATTGATGCAAGGTGGGAAAAAGGAGATGGAATGTCAACGCTGTCCGCTTTGAAATCTCATACTTTACGATATTATTTTTTATTAGGATATATCTTTTAATGAACCAAAAAATTGATTATGACCTTCAAATCAAGGACCCGGATATTCAATTTCCTGTTGGGATATCGGTTCTAGCGATTTGTTGAATCCATTCTACAGCATTTCCTGATCGTGCAATAATTTCCCCTTATAAATTATTCGCCTGTCTATGGCTGAATACCTTACATTTTTGGAAGCCTTTTTGTGATCATGACACGGATCTAATGAATTGTTTAACTAAAAAAACCAGTCATGACTTATAAAGATGATTTTCAGGAATGCATTATCGCCTGCCAGGAATGTGCTACGGCATGTACCCAGTGTGCTCTTGCCTGTTTGCATGAAGAAGCCGTACAGGAGATGACCCGTTGCATCGAGCTGAATATGGAATGTGCGGCAGTATGCCGTAGTGCGGCTGAACTGATGACACTTGACAGTGAATCGGCCCAGAGGATGTGCCAGATTTGTATGGATGTATGTAACCGGTGCGCGGATGAATGCGATCAGCATGCCGATATGGAGCATTGCCAGGAATGTGCCGATGAATGCCGGAATTGCGCTGAAGCCTGTGAAAAAATGGCAACAGTGGGAGTTCACTAGGCTGTAGTCTGTAGTCTGTTAGTCTGTAGTCGACATCAATAGCCCCGTGCCTTCAGGCCGGGGTTTTGTTTGCAGTTTTTACTATCTTCATACCAAAAAGATATGAAGTACCTGGTTATATTTCTTAGCGTTATCGCATTGTTTTCCGGTTGTTCAACTCCAACGCCACCGTTGAAACTTCATCCTGACAATCCCCACTATTTCCTGTTCAGGGGAAAACCTACAGTGCTTATAGGCTCGACCGAACACTATGGGGCTGTGCTAAACCTTGATTTCGATTATATAAAATACCTTGATGAAGTTGCAGCATCCGGGTTGAATATTACAAGAACTTTTTCAGGAATTTATCTTGAACCGCAGGGAGCATTTAATATTTCTCACAACTCCATGGCACCGGATACAGGAAGGTCAATCTGTCCATGGACCCGGAGTAATGAACCCGGATATGCTCTTGGCGGTAATAAATTTGACCTGGATCAATGGGATGAGGCTTATTTCAACCGGTTAAAAGACTTTATTTCAGAAGCTGGTAAAAGGAATATTATTGTAGAACTTGATTTGTTTTCGAATTTCTATGATACCATTCAGTGGAAACTGAGTCCGGTTAACTACCGCAATAATATCAACAGGCTTCCTGTAATTGATGATCAGAAAGAAGTTTTATCACTCCGTCATTCTGAACTTCTGGCCATTCAGGAGAAGATGGTTCGCAAAATTATTATGGAACTGAACGGGTTTGACAACCTTTATTACGAAGTATGCAATGAGCCGTATTTCGGCGATTTGCAGGCACTTCATGAATGGGAGAAACATATGACGGCTGTAGTTGTGGATGCCGAAAAAGATCTTCCGAACAAACACCTGATTTCAAATAATATCGGCAACGGCACTGTAAAAGTGGAAAAACCCAATGACGGCGTATCGATTCTCAATTTTCATTATGCCAAACCACCTGAATCGGTCGGTTTGAATTATCATTTTAATATTGCCATAGGAGATAACGAAACCGGTTTCAGGGGCATTGAGGATGTACATTACCGGACAGAGGCCTGGGAATTTATGACTGCCGGCGGTGCGTTGTATAATAACCTTGATTATTCCTTTACAGTGGGTCATGAGGACGGAACCTTTGAAGTAGTTCAGGGTCAGCCGGGTGGAGGTGGAAAGAATCTCAGAAACCAGCTGAAAATCATGGCCGGTGTTTTCAGCGAACTGGATTTCATAAATATGAAACCGGATTCTTCTGTTTTACAAAGCATTTCGGATTCAGGTTCAATACGGATACTGGCTGGAAAAAGCGAATACCTTGCATATATCCAGAACCCGGCTACGAAGCTGCAACCAGGCAAAACTGAATTTGTATTAAATCTGCCCAATGGGAATTACAACGGTCAATGGATTGACACCAAAACAGGACAGCGAAAAGATGTCCGAATTCCGGTGAATACTGATGAAGTAAATTTCACCACACCGGAATTTAAGGAGGATATTGCTCTGGTATTAAAGAGAATTTAATACTGAAAATTACAACCTGACA
The DNA here is from genome assembly GCA_035299085.1 of Bacteroidales bacterium. NCBI lineage: Bacteria > Pseudomonadati > Bacteroidota > Bacteroidia > Bacteroidales > Bacteroidales bacterium. Next base: position 110,787 of record DATGXG010000048.1, read on the forward strand.
GCGTCCGGAGGACCTGTCAGCGTTGTTTCCAATGATACAATTATCTGTCTATAAACATTCAATTCATTTTTGCTTCTTTCTCAGATAATCAATAGATTTGAATTATCTAATTCTTTTCACATGAAAATCCTGAACCGGCATTACATATTGACGATTCTATGCCTGTTCGTTATTTCATCCGAAAAAGCAATTTCCCAGGATAAGGTAACAATCGACAGTTTGCTGACTGTTATCAATCATGCTACATCCGATTCGACTAAAATAAAATCGCTTCTTGATCTTTCAGCCATCTATTTCGCTTTCGATTATTCAAAAGCGCTTGAATACGCCGGTGAAGCAAAAAAGGCAGCCGCTGAAGCACGGTTAAAAAAATGGGAGTCAAAAGCCGACAATGCTTTCGGGAACGTATACATCTCAACAGGCGATTATAAACTGGCTTCACGCTATTATTTTGGTGCACTTCATTATTACGAAAGCATAAACGATTCTCTTAATATAATCAGGCTGCAGACTAACCTCGGAGCCTTGTACGACAGGCTTGAGGATTACGATAAAGCGTTGTCGTATTATTTCCGGGTACTTGAACTATTCAACCTGATAAAGAATCCAAATAAGAAAGAATACCCGCTTACATCGTTGTATAACAATATTGCCAATATCTACCAGACAAAAGGCGATACCACATCAGCGCTCCAGTATTACAGGAAATCTTTGCAGAAAGCCCGCGAAACAAATAATAAACCCGCACAGGGAATTGTATTGAATAACCTCGGGAAATTGTATTTAACCGACCTTAACCGGCCAAAAACGGCACTTCCCTATTTGATTGAAGGTTTGCAGGTGAGGGAATCAAACGGTGATAAAGCAGAAATCGCCCGTTCAATGATTATTTTATGCGATTATTACCTGAGACAGGGAAATGCGTCTGAGGCAGGTAAATATGCCCGTAAAATAATCGCCCTTGCCAGCGAAGTGGGTTCAATCGATCTTAAAAGCAAAGCATACCAACAGCTTTCCGCTGTTGAAGAAATGCAGGGCAATACAAAGGATGCGCTTGAGAATTATAAATTGTTCAAAGCCTATAGTGACAGCATCCAGAAGCAATATGCACGAAGTGAAATTGAGCGTCTCCAGATGCAATATGATTTCGAGAAGGCTGAAAAAATCAGGGAAGCCGATACGCGCCAGGCAAGGATACGTTACCTTGTAATCATCATTGCACTGGCAATCGGCCTGCTGGTTACGTTATTGATCACACGGATAATAAGTATCCGCGCTAAGGAAAACGATTTGAAACAAAAAGCCCTTGCCGGTGATATCGAAATCAAAAATAAAGAGCTTACCACCAATGTAATGTACCTGGTTAAGAAGAATGAACTGATTAACAGCATCGCAGAACGGTTGCTGAAGGTGAATCATCAGCTTCCTGTTGAAAGCCAGGCCGCCATTCATGATATCATCATCGAACTTGAGAAAGAAGGCGACAGCGACTCCTGGAAAGAATTTGAACTGCGTTTTAACCAGGTGCATCTTGAATTTTACAATAAACTCAGGCAGAAACATACAGGACTTACCCCTTCGGATGAAAAGCTTTGCGCCTTTCTGCGACTGAATATGAACACAAAAGAAATCGCAGCTATCACCAAACAACAAATTAAAACAATTGAAGTGGCAAGAGCAAGACTCAGAAAGAAACTCAATCTTACCAACTCAAGCGCTAACCTGGTTACCTACCTGATGAATCTGTGATTGCTAAGGTAATTTATAGGTGCTGAAATCCCTAGTTATAGAATTGTTAGGGTACTAATTCTTCGTTATAGTCATTTAGTATAGGCTTGTTTTTTCTTCTTTATAAGAGTAATCCTTTCCTTTGATTACCCAACTGCTTTTCTTTTACAATGAATGAATTTGATATAAACAGGAAACTGCTGGAAGACATGATCACGAGGCGGCAGAAACAAACCACCGCATTCCGGAAAATTCTTATGGAGATTCAGAAAAAGCTGCATGAACTTGAGAACAACATATCCTCAACAGAACCTAATGGCCCTCTTCACAAAAAATAACCTATTTCATATGAAAATTAACCGATCATCTCAAGGCAAAAGAGTTATTATCACGCTGGCGATCATAATGTTTTCGCTTGCCACTTTTGCCCAGGTAACGTTCAAAAACGGAGTACGCACCGGCCTCATCAAGGTGAAGTTTACCCCTGAAATGGCAGCAACTGTTTCGCAAAAAATGAAAACAGCCATGCATACAGAGGCTTATTCAACCGGGATCAGTACGTTTGATGCAGTAGCCCGAAGTGCAAAAGCTTCTAAAATGTACAGGCTGTTTGATTATGATCCGAATTTTGAATCAAAACTCCATAAACACGGATTGGATTTGTGGTATATAGTGGAGATAGACACGGCACAGGATCCGCGATCGGTGGCCATCCAGTTTAACTCACTAAAGGGGATTATCACTGCAGAACCGGAACATGAAAAGGTACTTGGTCCTTATTCAGTGATCAAATACAAAGCAGGAATAGCGACAAGTGATGCCCTGCCCTTCAACGATCCCCTTCTTAAAGACCAGTGGCATTATGATAATGCCGGGCAACTCGGCATCGGTGATGCGGATATAAACCTGTTCAACGCATGGAAGAAAGCAACGGGCAGGTCCGATATCATAGTTGCCGTGCATGACCAGGGAGTGGATGTAACGCACGAAGACCTGAAGGATAATATGTGGATTAACCAGTCTGAATACACAGGCACCAAAGGAGTTGACGATGATCAGAACGGTTATGTCGATGATATTTACGGATACAATTTTGCTTTGCGGAAAGGCGCTATCGATCCGGGATACCACGGGACACACGTAGCAGGGACTATTGCAGCCGTGAACAATAACGGTAAGGGAGTCTGCGGAATAGCGGGTGGAAACGGTACAGGTAACGGGGTGAAGATCATGTCGCTCCAGATTTTCGGAGGTGATGCACTGTATGAGAAGACTTATATTTATGCAGCCAATAATGGTGCTGTAATTTCACAGAACAGCTGGGGATACCAGGAACCGGGAGTTTTTGATGTATCCCTTCAGGACGCGATTGATTACTTTGTGGATGAAGCCGGTGACTACCCGGGCAGTCCCATGAAAGGCGGCATTGTCATATTTGCCGCAGGAAATTATAATATGGATGGGGAATGGTATCCGGGGTATTATGAAAATACCCTTTCCGTAGCCTCAATAGGTCCCGAATGGAAAAAAGCAAGCTATTCGAATTACGGAACCTGGGTTGACATATCGGCCCAGGGTGGCGATACGGAGGCCTACGGCTCAAAGGGCGGTGTGCTGAGCACTATTCCTGGAAACCAGTATGCTTACCTCGAGGGAACTTCAATGGCATGTCCCCATGTTTCCGGTATTGCCGCACTGGCACTGGCAAACAGTCCGAAACAAATCACTAATTCTGCCTTATGGAATTTACTGGTTACCGGAGTACGGGAAATAGAAGAATTCAATCCCGATTTCACCGGCAAACTGGGCAGCGGGGCAATAGATGCCGACCTTGTAACTCGTACCGACATGTCAAAAGCGCCTGCGGCAGTGACCGGCCTTGCTGTTGATGCCATGGCACAGGACCTTGCCATTTTATCATGGACTGTGCCTGCCGATGAGGATGACATTCAACCGCTGAGCTTTGAATTGTACTATTCAAATCAGCCCCTGGTAAAAGAAAACCTTGCAGCTGCACGCAAAATCGAGATACGGAATAACCGGAAAACCGGTGAAGCATTTACATATGAAATAAACAACCTATCTCCCCTTACTCAATACTATTTTGCACTTACCTCATCCGACAGGTGGGGAAATATTTCAGATATTTCCAATGTGGCAACCGGAACTACAAACCAGGGCCCATCCATCAATGTGGATGAAAACAGCCAGGCCATAGATCTTTCCATTGATGCTTCAAAGGCATCTGCCGCCACGTATGACATCACCATTCTGAATGAAGATATAGGGTTGCTCCGGTGGAAATATTTCATGAGACATAAAGAAGTCACAGCAGATGTTAATTCGGCTAAAATTCATTACCCGGTTTCAGGCACATTAAGTGCGAAACCTGTAATTGGAAGACTCACAGCAAATCCTTCACCTAAGGCTGTTAAAAATTCCGGTCCGGCAGTTTCAGCATTTACTTCTTCTGAAAAAGCCCTGGCTTCCTGGCCCACAAATATTATCGGGGAAACGGATATCCGATTGACTAATTCTGCTGCAGGAAAATTCTATATTTCTGAAGAAGAAGGCTTCAATCTCACGGGTGTAAGATTGTACCTCAAACATGATCCGGTTAACGGACCGGTGATCATTGAAATTTACAGGGGGAATCAGCTTCCTTCAAAGGAGAACCTTCTTCTTGTACAGGAATACACTAACTGGAATAATTCTGAAACCTTCGCTGACATAACCCTCCAGGAACAGCTTTTTTTCAATAAAGGAGAAAGCTTTTGGATCGTTTATCATGTTCCGGCCGGCAACCTTTTCCCGCTTGGAATCGGTTATGAAACGCAGGATGACGCTTCGGCAAACTGCCTGATCTCTTTTGATATGGGCAAAAAGTGGCAAAGCCTGGAGGAGGCTCTCGGATCAAAAGATTTTGCATATGTTATGGCTGCCAGAAGCGATTACGGATACCCGGGAAACTATATGACCCTGACACCTGATTCGGGAGATATTGAAGGAAACTCCCGTGATACCGTGTTGCTTTCAGTTGACGCATCCGCTCTCGTTAACGGTAGTTATTCCGCCAATGTAGTGCTCAGTTCAAATGATGCCGTAAAGCCTCAATTCAGGGTCCCGGTAACATTTACAGTTACAGGCCAGAAACCGCTGATTAAACCGTTGGATATTCAGGATTTTGGTCCTGTTTTCAGCGGAAAAACCAAAACCATTGATCTTTTAATCGAAAATACAGGGTATGGTAATTATACGGTTTCGGACTTCACAATTGACAATGCAGAATTTACATTGCCCGAAGGAAGTCCCTGGCAGGTAAAAGCCCGCTCTTCAGAATTGGTAAAAATTCAGTTTACTCCTGCCCATATCGGAAATTGCAACGGCTTGCTTCATGTAAGCAATGGTATAAACGCGTTTGACATTCCGCTGTTTGGTACCGGGATTGAAACATCAAAAATTGAAGTAAATCCGGCATTGCAATCGTTGAATGATGTTACAATCGGTGATACACTTCATGCACAGGTGACAGTTGCCAATACCGGCAAATACCCCCTTAAGTATTTCATTCCGGGCTTCGATACAAAGGATATCAGCACCAACTGGCCGGCCGCTTATCACAAGTATGGCTACAAACTTCGTTCAAACCGCGATGGAGAAACAGATCCTATTCCTTATGAATTTGAAGATATTTCTTCGACCGGAAAGAATATTACTTCTGAGATCAAATCGGAATATAATTATTATTCATTGAACCTCGGATTTGATTTCCCTTACTATAACCGGGTGATGCACACCATTTACATTGCCAACAAAGGATTTACCACATTTGACAACACAGTGAATCCCATTAACATACCGATACTAAACAATAGCTGGAGTCCCAAAGGTTACATTTCACCCCTGGGAGGCTATTTTAACTATGAATTTGTAAACGGACAGGTGTATTACAAGACGTATCCTGACCGTATCATCCTCCAGTACGACAAAGTGGGTGACGGGTACAATGGTACAGTCACTGCTCAAATGGTGATTCATTCCAACGGAAATATCAGGTTCTATTATGATGACATGGGATACGATGCCAATGGCCAGGGTTCACTTACCATTTTGATGGAGGACTATGATCAGACAGACGGGATCATGGTACATAACTGGTCAAATCCGGTTGAGTTGCACAGCGGGCTGGCGATTGGTTTTGATTACCCGGGTCCGGATATTATTACGGAAATTTCAAATGGCTCGGGCTTTGTAATGCCGGGGAACTCGGCAACAATCGACATAACCCTGTCGACAGCATCTCTTGTTGAAGGAACCGTGAACCGGTATCTCAATGTCATAAGCAATGATCCCTCGAATTCACAATGCAATCCGCTTGTCCGTATTAACATCACTAAAGGCGGGAATGCGTTGCCCGCAGTCTCGTCTGACACAATTAAATTCGGAGATGTATTCAAAGGCGACAGTAAATCGAGGACAATTACAGTTAAAAACAACGGGACAGCTTCCTGTACTGTAAATGCCTGTAACTGGACAAACGGAAAATTTTCAATTAGCGGAGTATTACCGGCAATCGTAAAACCCGGATTATACAGCACCTTCACCATCCATGTTCCATCTGTTAATTTAGGCCCTGTAGAAGATCATCTTGTCCTTTCTTATAATGACGGATCACACGACACCATTTACGTTAATGCCCGCATAGTTGAAGCTCCTGACATTCTTACGGACCTGTCGGCAATCCATGCCGGCCTGAACCGGGGTGAAACCGCTGAATATCCTTTCGGAATAAAAAATACAGGAGCCGGTGCACTGGAAGTAAGCGTTGTTGGAAAGGACTGGCTGTCATTCACTACTGAACAGAACCCGGACGCAACGGGATATGCTTTTGAAAAGAGCAATTCAGGCGGAGTGTACCAGTGGACTGATCTGTTTGAGAATGGTGGTATACACCTTCCAGTGGCCAAAGATCCGACAGATAAGGAACAGTTCTTCAAAAAAATCGGGCTTCCCTTTGCATTTGAGTTTTATGGCAAGCCATATGACTCACTTAAGATTGCTGAAAACGGAGTGGTAACTTTCGACCAGGATCCGGAAGTAAGCTTCTTCACCGACACCATTCCCACAACCATGTTCACCGGACCGTCGATTATGCCATGCTGGTCGTTTGGCGGATTCGACTTTGTTAATTACAATCCCGATGAAATCGGTATTTTTTATCAGGCAGACACGAACAAGGTAGTCATTGAATGGAGGTACATTCTTGATAATTTCGGAATGGGTGATCCTTTCTCATTTCAGCTTATGCTTTTCCGCAACGGAAGCATGAAATTCCTTTACAAGCCTGAATTGGGTAAAGTTGACGCCATAACAGGCTTTGGTGCTGTAGGTCTCCAGGAAAACAGCGGCAACGGTTTCATGATCAACGATCACATGGCACTTGATCATGGTGATGGTCTTGTCTTCACAGTGGTACCGGTACCCGGTTACCTTGTCGATCCCGGGGCTACATTGAACGGCACAATAACACTGGATGCCCGTGAAATTTTTGCCGGGAACCATATAGCGGATCTTCAGGTGATTTCTAATGTTCCTTCGAAAGAATCTCTTTTAAAGCCTGTTGATCTTACAGTAACAGGAAGCATAAGTCTGGAAATGCCCGATACAACAGATTTCGGAGAACAAATCACCTATTCGGACGAATCAGGAATTCACAATTATTTCACTGACCTGGTTATTAAAAATGACGGCGAAACTCCCCTTGAAATCACCAACATTTCAATGTCCGAAGAAACGCAGCCGCTTGCATTGATGCTTTGGACTGAGGGGAACGAATGGTTCCCGGGCTATTGGGATTACGTATTCAATATATTCTCACCCATGGCATGGGAAACACCGGTTTACAAATTGATGCCCGGAGACAAGCTGAATGCAAGGGCAGCTTTTTACCCTGAATCAGAAGGTGATTATATTAACGATGTAATCCTCACCACAAATGCCGGCGAAATGCGTTTTACGTTAAAGGGAAAAGCATTGGCAGCACCCGTTCTCGAAGTGGATCAGACACCGGTACAAATTACGATGATACAGCCAACCGAATCAGCTGATCAATCCATTGCCTTTAACAATATCGCAGGAGGATCAGAACTGAGCTACCGGATCGGAATAGAGTATTTCAGGCCTGTTGAGAATATAATACCTTATGAAAAATATGTTCAGGGCGATTCCATAACAAATCTGAAAGCAGTTCCCGCATTATCCTCACAATTGAAAGTTCCTGAAAGCGGTAATTACAACCGGACTTTGAAGTACACTGAAAAAACTTCTCCTGACGGATTCCTGGGTACAGGCGGAGTGGCACCCTTCTCACTTGCAGTTAAATTCAATGCCGGAACGAGCAGTTTCAACCTCAGCGATGTGGAAACATGGTTTAAACCTGAAACTACGGAATCAGGAACCATTGCGGCCGAGATCAGGGCCGGCGGAACCAATATTGTGAACTCAAAGGTGCTGGCACAGGGATCGGCTGTTTATACAAGCAGTGAAGAGGATAATACAGGGTATATACTTACAATACACATGGACGACACAGCATTTATTTATCCCGGCGAAGATTTCTACGTGATTATAACTTATCCTCTAGGCATTGCTCATCCGCAGGGATATGTAGATCGACAGGCGCAGATGGCAGGCCGTTACCTTTATTCGGATGAAGGAGCATGGTTTGACCTGCAGGATATTTATTCGTATAAAAAGTATGGATGGCTGATCCGGGCGCATGAAATGACACCGGTGGCCGGATCATGGCTGACTGTTGTTTCGGATACAACAGGAACCCTGACCATGGGTGAAACCGACAGTTTGAAACTTGTTGCTGACGGCCGGTTTGCACAACGGGGTACTCAGCATGCCAATGTGGTTTTCCGGTCGAATGATCCGTACCATGCCGAAGTAAAAGTGCCTGTTGAACTGCATCTGAATGATGCCCCACAGTTCTTTAACAGTCCCGGCCAGGTGTACATGAATGAAAATTCATCACGCACAATCAAAATTGATGTAGTGGATTTGGAGGGAAATGCATTCACCGTTAAGTCAAAGGAAAACTATGGCAATGCATCCATGTCGTTTGAAGACGGTGTTATGACCGTCCAGCTTAATGCATCTTACGGAGATGAAGGAGAACACGAATACACCTTTGTGGCTGAAGATGAACAAGGCGCCGCCAGGGAACATGTTTTAAAAGTAACAGTAGGTAATACAAACCAGGCACCTGTTTATATTGGTGCCGCAAATGCATTTAATTTCCATAAGACAAATGATGTAACTGAATTCTCAATTGAAAGCCTGTTTGCCGATCCCGACGGGGACCCGTTCACATTTACAGCCACAAGTGAGGATGAGTCACTAGCCAGAATTTATACTTCAGACGAGGGCATCATGGTTAAAACACTGGCAGTAGGTACAACATCCTTTACATTTACACTCACCGACAATCATGGAGCGGTGAATGTAGTGACAATGGAAGTCAGCGTGGATAATGCTTCGGCGGTTAATGATGTGACTGAAAAGCCGGTAATTATCTATCCGAATCCTTCAAAAGGATTGGCAACAATTGTGGCAAGAGATAAGGCCATAACGGGCATACGGATTTCAACCATACTTGGTGAAACCATACGGTTAATTCCGGCGGATAAGCAGGAAGAAGTTGAACTTGATCTGACTTCTCTTCCCCCAGGTACCTATATGATTGAGGTTTTGATGAATGAAAGAAGACATATAATGAGGATTGTCAAAGAATAGCAATAAACAGTAAGGCGCAGGGGCATCTGCGCCTTACTGTTTTCTAATATTTGCTATGAATGAATGGCCGGAGTGGTTTGGAAATCTAATTTAGAATTTTTCCCGCTAATTAAGAAAAGAGAATTGGAAGGGAGTTAAATGGGCATGAGATATAATTCATTAAATTTGAGAATCCTGATGCGTTGAATTAATCTATTCAGATGAACCGATACCAGGTTCTGCCGGTTGATGAGCGCTATAACGATACAATGATTGATATCGTAAGGAATTCTCCTATCCATGCCGGCGGAATGACTCTTTATTTTGATAAATCGCCGGATCTCTTCAGAACATCTGAATTAGCCTATTCCGGATGCAGACATCTTGGATTTTTCGCAGATAACGAATTGAAGGGATTTGCTTCGCTCGGATACCGGGAAGCCATCATAAACGGGCTGCTTCAGACGATATTTACTTTTTATAATTTCTATATTTTACCAGAGGCCAGGGGAATGCATTTTCCTGAAAAAGCAGCAAGAATTTTTTTACAGGAAGCATCTGAAAAAGCAAAATACGGCTATTACATTACAATGAAGGGAAACCGCAATGTTGAATCCTTTGTAATCAGGCAGAACCATCCCTGGAGCCCGCCGTACGGGATCGCGGATGAACTGGTTGTTAAATCGATCATTTTCTCATTTCCATTTAAGAATACAACCAAATATAAAGTCCGCAATGCAACAGCCAACGACATACCTGAAATCGTGCGGCTTTTAAACGGGGAACAGGGTCAAAGGGATTTCGGAAAAAGAACCAGTGAAGAAGAATTTGAGCATAGCCTGGAAAAAAGATCATTGAGTCCTGCGAACTACTATGTTGCCGAGAATAGTAAGGGTAATATAAAAGGAGTTTGCCTTGCGTGGGATTGTTCATCATTCAGACGGACCATAGTGGAACGGTTTTCATATAAGTTCTATCCTTTACTTTACACATACAGGTTACTTGCCCACATAATTCCCATGGCACCTTTTCCGCTTGCCGGTGAAAGATTCAATGAACTGACAATAACCGATTATGCTGCTGAAGACAGGGATATCAACGTGATGCATGCACTGCTTGCGGAGATTTATTACAGGAACCTGAACAGGAAGTATCATTTCATGAACTTTGCCAGTTGCCGGAATGATGATCTACTAAAAGCGGCTAAAGGGTTCCTGCACCTGGACATTATTTCGAATATTATCGTGTTCAATAACAATTCGGAACAGCCGGACTACACTATCCGGTTACCCTATATTGATATAGCCGGTCTCTGATATGATAACAGCCAGCAGACTCCCATTTTTTGATTGGTGCACCAGTAAAGAACTGATGGTTAAGGTGAGTGATCGGGTAAGCCTTAAGGTTTTCGCATTCATACCCGTTAACCTGAAGGGTAATTTTCCCTTTGTGATTGTTTCGGGACTTGCCACAATGATCGATAGTTTCCTTATTATTATCGGTGGCTTATCAAAGTTCCATCCTGTGTATTATGTTGAAACTAGGGACAAAACATCTTCAGTTATACAAGATGAGACCGATTATAGCATCCAGGCCATGGGGATGGATGTTTCTGAAGTAATTGAAATATTGAAATTTAAGGATAAGGAATACTACCTGCTCGGTTATTCGCTTGGTTCGGCAGTAATAGCCGATGCTTACAGGCATATGAAAAGTAAGCCGCGGCGTGTTATTTTCATGGAACCCACGGCGGAATTTAATTATCCGGGCTGGAGCCTTTTTGTAATAAGGCATCTCGGAACTTCTATATATTCAGTATTAAAACGGATTGCAAAATGGTATTTACTCAGGTTCGTTATTGATAAAAAACAGGACAGGCAAATGATGGTTATATCCTTTAATTCACTGGACCATGCTGATCCGGTAAAACTGAAGAATACAATACTTTCGGTGGCAGGTTATTCAATCTGGGACAGAATTACTGAAGTCAGGTGCCCTTCGCTCATTGTAGGCACAACCAAAGATGGGTTGCATAATGATGATCACCTAAAGAGAATGCTTAACTTGCTTGAAAAGGGGACTTACATTGATCTTGAAACAAACGAACGGACGCATAATGAAGATATGGTTGATGTAATTACCCGGTTTATCTCATCCATGCAATAGATGGTTCAAATCCGGATAAGATAGGTAGTATAAAACGGAAACCTATCTGTACCGGTATTAACCATAGACTTTTCTATAGTTTTATCTTTCCCGACCCCGCCTGTCAAGTGGTCTTTCTGCAAATACCGGTAACAGATCCGGGTGCCTGGCCGGCAAGTACTTTTGATTAATTCAATTGAATGAAAAAACTCTTCCGGATTCATCCAGTCGCCGAGGTTTGAAAAGTGAATTTTATTAAAAGAAGAGGTATTCTTATCCTTCATTACTTCCCGGAACGAAATATGCCTGAATTCAATGTTATCCCGGTTTTTCTGAAGACGGTTTTTATTGCGGGGTTGCAGGTAATCTGGGTATGAATCTTCGGTTATACATTTCCCCAAAAGGAAATACTGGAGGAAGTAATTTGAAGATGCCGGAGTGCCTGTGCAAAATTCACTGAACCGTCTGAAAAAGCGCTGGCCGGTATCTTCACCGGCATGGATCAGAGCCTGTTCACTCAGTCCGCGGTTTTTATATATCCTGGGATGAAAAGCAACCCTAAATAAAAGTTGAAGGATTTTGCGGGATGCTATTTTTTTGGAAAACAAACTTTCCTGTTCAACAAGCGAATTACATCGGATCAGTGCTTCGAGGTTTTTCCGGCCGATGATAATATGGCCGGCAAGGCGCATTTTCCTGATATATTTTTCAAACCGGCCTGTATTGACTGCTCCCTTTAAAATATAATTGATGTTCCTCTGCCAGAAATTTTCCTCGGCATCGCTCAGGAATGGCCTGATGTATTTCTCAAAAACAGTAATTCTCTCAGATTCTTTTAGTGGGGAATATCCCAGGAACCGGGCATTCAGGGGAAAATCCACATAAAGTGCAGTAATCCATTTCAGCCGGCATAACATGATCTGCGAAAGAGAGCTATCGATGGCTGTTATATGTATATTGCTATTCAGGCTTATCAATCCAAGAGGCACTTCGCCCCCGCTGGCAACCGAAAGAATATGATCACCATCATGAATATCCAGGACAGCCTGTTCGGTCAAAGGATCTTCCTGTGATAATCCAAAGTCAAAAAGGTTTTTCATGGATTAGATAAATGGCTGCTTTTATTTAGTCAGACTTTTAATTGGAGTCAGGAATATTTTCCTGAACTCCACTTCAGATCCTTCTGCCTGGATAGCAATTTGTCCCTTTTCTGCAGTACAGTTATAACCATAATTGACCGGGTCGCCGTTTACCCAGACCTTGATCTCCTTTCTAAAACATTCGATCACCATGGTATTCCATTCTCCGACAGGTTTTTCGGAATTATCGGTGAGGTTTTTAATATTCCTTAATTTGTCCTCGGTGCCTCCCCAGTTTTCTTTGGGACCGCGCCGTGCTTCCATATCGGGTGTGGTAATGTCTTCAATAATACACCAGAAATCTCCGGCATTCTGGTGTTCCATCTGGACTTCAATCGAAGCAGGAAACATCTTATACAAGGCTCGCGGGGTGGATGCATGTACAAGGACACCGCAGTTACCGGGTGCAGCAGCAAACCTGTATTCAACCTCAAGACGGTAGTTCGAATACACGGAGTCGGTGAGGAGATGTCCCCCGGGTGTACCTAAGCTTACAAGCATCCCGTTTCTGACAATAAAAGGCACGGTTGTATCCGGATTGCTATCCAGTGCAGGTACGTCTATGTGCCAACCGGAAAGGTCTTTACCGTTAAAGAGATTTTTGCCTGTGTCAGTATTTTTGCAGGAAAGGAATAGTGGTAATACGATCAGCAATAGAAACCAAAATGCTTTCATGTTATGATTGTTTGACTGTGAAGTTAACAAAAGGAATTGGCAGGTCAAAGGGGTTCAGCGAACCCGATGAGAATTCCTTCAGGTCCCCGGATGTAGCAGAGCCTGTAAGTATTCTCGTATTGAACTACCTCACCCACCAACTCTGCACCATGTTTCCGGAGACGGCTCAACACATCATCAATGTCGGACACCGCGAACATAACCCGGAGATAGCCCAGCGCATTAACAGGAGCATTCCTGTGGTCGCCGATAACAGGAGGATTGATAAAACGGGAGAGTTCAAGCCGGCTGTGCCCGTCAGGTGTGACCATCATGGCAATCTCGACGCACTGTTGTTTGATTCCGGTGACCTTCCCGGCCCATTCTCCTTCAATAACCATGCGTCCTTCGAGTAACATACCCAGTTCGGTAAAAAAGGACACAGCTTTATCGAGGGATTCAACCACGATGCCTGTATTGTCCATTCGAAGGAGTTTACTTTCTGTCACTATCTTATCTTTTATGAAAGATAAAACATCAATGACATCAAAAAGGTTGTTTATACCTGCTTTTCTAGTCCCGTTGCTTAACAGTTATAGGTTGAAACTTACTATCCTGAGAGCCAACTGAAAGTTCGCCGATGATTGCCCTGATTTGCAGCGAGTAGTTCATTCACCTCACCAGGGTCATTGTGCGTTTATAGGGTTTTTCTCCAAAGCCGAGATCTGCCCTTGGAGGTAAATAAGAAGTACTAAAGATGATCTGTACCTCCACATCATGTATTCCCAGTTGCAAACCTCCCGGTTTTTTCACCTGCAGGATGGCTGTATTCAGACTGCTCCATTGCACATCGGGATAATCCGCGAAACTATCCTGGGCATATTGTTTTCCGTCAATCAGCCATGTAATCTGATCGCCTTCAAATTTTTCACCGTCAACGATAACCGTTGTAGGCCTGAGTTGGGGAAGCCACACACCCCTATAGTAGGTTAACCTTATAGGTACCTGGAAACCGCTGATGGTATTGCTCTCTTTTATATTGCGGAATCCCCTGGCTTGTATATTCGGATATTCTAACATTTCTTTTAATTTTTAAGTTAAATTCTGAATTTTGAACCTATACCTCACCCAGCAGCCGCTTCATCATGACATGCTGCCTGCGTACCTGGTCAGAAGCATGATCAGGGATACTGCCTGTTCCCCCTTCATAGTCCTCAAACTCACTTAGAAGATACCCTTCCCATTTTTGGTCAACCAGAATTTTAATGATTTCGTCATAAGGAATATTTTCTTCAGTCAGGTCGTCCTTCATATGACTGAATTTGGCGTGGCAGCAATAGGTGTATTTAAGATACGGTATCATTTCTTCAGGTGTGCTTGGAGTGAACTTCATACCTGGAATTGCCATCGGTTTTTTATTAAACACACTGAAATCAATATTAATACCGAAATTCCTGGTACCTGTTTTCTCAATGAAGTTAATATAATCATCTACCATTTTAGATTTCAGGGCAGTCGGTACATGTATTTCGGGACACATTCTGAAATCATATTCCTCAGCAACGGGTAATGCCATTTTAATGAACTCCTGCCAATTTTCAACCGGTTAAAGGGTTTCATCAATCACTCCCAGTTTGGTACGGCCAACTTTGAATCCCAGGCGGTGAGCCAATTTTATGTCACGAACAAGCATATCAAACGATTCCTGGGTAGAGAGCAGTCGGCCGGGTTGACGGCGGGAGTCTACCCAGTGACCGTATTCAGCAGGCACAATGCTGTACTTGTTCAGCATGGTGAACCACCACTCCACCCACTCGTCGGTTGGATGCGGATAATTGGGAATATGACCATTGGCAAGGATTTCAACACCCTCAGCTTCCATATCATTCATATCAATGAAGCAATCCTCCATGGTCATGCTTACGCCATACATTCCTGTATAGCTGTAGATGGAAACTCCACGTTTGGGTTTTCCGTTGAATTCTGCCTTTGGAGCCGAATATCGGGTAGCAGGGGATTTACTTTCACGTTCTGCCGCAAACAAGCCTGAGGATGGTATTGCCGAAATAGCAGCAGCACCTGCAGCAGTTTTCAGGAAATCTTTTCTGTTTATTTTCATCATACCTTTTATTAATGTTTGAGGACACAGGATGAATGGTGAAACAAATGGTATGGGTAATGCAGCATTGTTTCTAAGTATCTCAAATTTAAAATAAGTGACGAAGAAGAAATTATCAAATAGGCACAATTATTTATCAAAACAGGCAAAACAATCATATCAATCTTTATTAATTTGGCATTATCCGAAAAAAGGAAATAATGATTCCGACTTACGATCCGTTGATGCTTGAGTCAAATTTGTTTCGTACATGGGGCGAAGTGGTAAAACCTTACATCCACCATTTCTCAAAAGTATTTCATATAAACAGGATCGAAGATTTTATCAGGAATGTTCCCGCCGGGGTCGACAATACACCTTACAGGCTGACGGTTTGCCAGTTCGTTTTTTTAACTGCTGGAAAATGTACGACAAGTAAGGGCCTTTCAAAGTTTGAATTTGAAAGAAATACCTTTTTCATTGTTCCTGCCTATGAGATCAAAAGTCATGATAATATGAGTTCGGATGCCTGCGGTTATTTCTGTTATTTTAACCCGGAATTGGTATTGTTACATTCAGGAATAAGCGATTCTTTGACTGAAATTCCTTTCTTAACCATTAATGGAAATCCGGAAATTCACGTAAGCACCCAGGCAAAGGATAGTATAGAAACGATCCTGAACAGGTTGGAAATGGAGTACGCAAAAGGGAAAGATTGCCGGCAAGAGGTGTTGCAGGCGTATCTCAGGGCCTTGTTCGTAGAATTAAGACCGTTTGCAGCGACCGGACACATGAATAAGGGAAATGATAATTATCGTTTAACCGAGCAGTTTTGCCGTGATTTGAGCCTGCACATATACGAATATCATCATATTGATGATTATGCAGCTAAATTAAAAATATCAACAAACCGTCTGAATAAAATTACGAAGGAGGTCACGGGAAAAAGTGCTGTTGATCTGCTACATGATATGATCCTGCTTGAGGCCAAAGTACTTTTGAGGCAAACTTCTCTGAGCATTTCCGAAATCACATACAAACTGGGGCAAAAACACGTAAGCAATTTTACGCGGTTTTTCAGGCATAAAACCGGTTATGCCCCGGGGGAATATCGGAATGAAGGGGCTGACGACTGGAGGTGATGCTTACTATCCGAAGAACCAACTGTAAGTTCGCCGATGATTGCCACATTCCCGATTGCCTCAACAGCCTCAAGTCTGATATACCTGGCAGTCTGAGGTGTAAATTGCGCATGCTTTACCGATTGGTCAGGGGACCAGTTGCCGCTTGAAACGAATGAAAAATCTTTTCCATTGCTGCTCACCGATATCCTGTAAGAGGTTATGTTGCCGGTTGTATTGCCGGGTTCCCGACGGGGTAGATACAACAGCAAATCTATATGGCTGTATATTTTACCGAGGTCAAGAGTTATCGACTGGGGCATGACGGCATCAGAAACCCAGAGAGTCTGGTACCGCGGGCCCTGTGCTCCGTCGTTTAATCCATCAATAGCTAATAATGCGTTGCCGCTGGTTGCTGAGGATGAAACAGGTGTAATTGGATGGTTTACAACAGGAGGCTGTGCGGGCAGCGGAGGTCGCGACAAATCGGGTTTCCATGCCTTTCCGATTTCGGCAAGCCTGTCAACAATGGCCTTATCAAAAACACCGTTTCGATTGGGCGGGCAGTTTAATATAAAGTTTGTATACAGCGGTTCCAGCCGGTTAAGGTGAGCAAGGATGTCGTCCAGGCTTTTCAGTTTCATAATATCAGTTGAAGATGCATCCCAGAACCAGTCGTTTGAAATGGTTTGTCCCTGGCTGGCCGCAAGGGTATTGCCATCGGGAGCGACAATTTTAATGGGCTCCTCGAAATATATGATATCCACATCCCATGGGATGCCTCCGTTATGGTCAATGACCAGGCAGTTTGGCTGAAGTTTTTTTATAAGTCCACGGATTTCCTGGTAAGGGATCTGTTTATGGCCCATTTTCCACATATAGCCATCCATCACAAAAATGGGGATTTCACCGTATTTTCCGCCAAGGAGCTCGGTAATCTGTCCCAATATATAAGGCTTAACTTTTGGCCAGTCGATGCTGTCGGATTTATCATAAGGACCGCCGATGCCATTGGCAACGTCCCAGATAGAAAAGTACAAACCCGGGAGAATTCCTTCAGAGCGGAAGGCATCAACATATTCGCGAACCACATCACGATCGGGGACTGAGCTCTGAGCTATGGTATATGGTTCTTTTCCGTTAGGTGGTGTTTGTTTGGATGGCCATAAAGCAAATCCGTCATGATGTTTCGTGGTCAGCAGGGCAAATTTGATGCCTGCGGATTTGGCAGACCTTGCCCATTGCCTGCAGTCAAGGTCAACCGGGTTGAAAATCTTTGGATCCACGCGGTCATTGCCCCAGCCAGGGTGATAGGTATTGATATTGAAGTGGATGAACATGCCGAACCGCATATCCACAAATTCGCTCTGAAGCTGCTGAAGCGGTTTGGTTTGGGCATCCGCAGGCCTGTAAAAGAATGCCACAACAAAAATTAAAACAATAGGAGCTAGTAGTTTTTTCATCTGAAATTTGCTGTTTTATTAACTTCTTTAGTCGTTGTTCCTTGTTCAGTGTACTCCTTACTCACTTAACTCATGAATTGGCGTTAAGAAGATTTTTCTGAACTCCACTTCGGAACCTTCAGCCTGGATGGCTATATGGCCCCTGTCTGCCGTGCAGTTGTAGCCATAATTCACAAGATCCCCGTTAACCCATACCTTGATCTCCTTTCCGACACATTCGATCACCATCGTGTTCCATTCTCCCAAAGGCTTTTCAGAGTTGTCTGTAAGATTCTTTATATTGCGGAGCTTATCCTCGGTACCGCCCCAGTTCTCTTTGGGACCACGGCGTGCTTCCATATTAGGTGTAGTAATATCTTCGATGATGCACCAGAAATCACCGGCATTCTGGTGTTCCATCTGGACTTCAATGGAAACAGGGAACATTTTATATAAGGCTCTTGGTGTGGATGCATGTACAAGAATTCAGACAGTGTTACATTTAATTTGGCTTAATAGGCTATAATATAAGTGAAGATATCCATTCCTGCTGTTAAAAACACGGTTAATTACATGAAGTTTGGAACAGCAGATAACTTTACAATTAATGAAGTGTTTTATCCGCTATGGAACCTGTTCAGCAAAAATGAAGTTTTATGAATACAACGAAAATATGGGCAAACCTGGGTGTAGAGGATTTGGATCGCACAACTGATTTCTATACAAAAATTGGATTTATACCTAACGGAAGGTCCGAGGAATTAACAAGCTTCCGGGTTGGAGAAGAAGAATTTGTTATCCATTTCTTTTTGAAAAATATTCTTAAACATGGGATCGGGGGTGAAATTGCCGATCTTAAAAATGGGAATGAAGTGATTTTTTCTCTTTCAGCGGATACTAAAGAAGAAGTTAATAACTGGGAATCCGAAGTCAGGAAGGCAGGTGGAAACCTGATATCCACTGCAGCAGAATTCGGCGAGGGTTATTATGGTTTTGTTTTCGCCGATCCTGATGGACACAGGTTTAATATTTTTTATATGTGATGAAGGAACGCTCCTGACCGTTATGGTTAGTTCTATGGATTTTTGTTAACTTTAATTGCCATTCTTCAGAAAATCAGTTTGGAATAATAAACTACTATGTCGTATTATAAAATCTGTACGTTTCGGTTATGAAACCACCCTTGAAAAAGATTTACGGGATGATTTTTTTATTGACTTTGATTCAAAGTCTCTATGCGCAAAAATTCACCAATTATACGGTAGCTTCCACTTCAGGCCAGCTGTCAAACAACTATATATTAGAAATTGAAACGGACAGAAAAGGGAACATATGGTTTGGTACCGGGGAAGGAGTTACAAAATTCGATGGAACAAACTGGATAACCTATAATGTGGATTCAGGGCTGATTGCAAAAAATGTGCAAGCTATTAAGGAGGATATTCATGGTAATATATGGGTTGGGACAGCCGACCTGGAAAATGAAACAGGTGGAGTCTCCAGGTTTAATGGCCATCAGTGGATCAGTTATGATACGGATAGTTTGGTCAGTTATTATGTCGATGTCATTCAAAGTGACTCAGCGGGTAATCTATACTTTGGTTCAAGCGCCGTCTTTTATGATATGATTTTTGAGCTTCCGGAAGGTGGTATCACAAAATTTGACGGGAATAGCTGGACAACGATTCTGAAAAAAGAGAATTTCCTCTTCAGGGGCCTTGATATTAGTCGGGAAGGCAGTATCTGGATTGGCAGCAGCCTGGTCCGGGATGTATTTGCTGATACTATTCCGCCACCTTCCATCAGTGTAATTAGTATTAACCGGAATGATACAAATGAATTTACGCCGGCAGACGGATTACAGCGTGAAATAATCAATTCTCTGCTGATTGATAAATCGGGCAGCATTTGGATAGCAACGGACAAAGGTGTGTCGGTATTTGATGGAATTAACTGGACTACATATACCGATGAAGATGGCCTTGCCAATAATTTTGTATTGGATATAGCCATCGATAGTGCAGGAAACAAGTGGTTTGGCACGTTTGACGGTGTCTCGGAGTTCGACGGCACCAGCTGGACGAATTACACTATGCAGGATGGCCTGGCAGGCAATTTGGTTATGTCAATCGCAGTGGATTTAAAAGGAAACAAGTGGTTTGGAACCGGGGATGGTATTTCGGAAATGAAGGCAGACATAGTTTCATCCGCAACAGGTAAAACAGAAACGGATTCTGTTTTTTTATACCCAAATCCTGTTACCGACAACCTTACTATTTTGATACCCGGCATAAGCAAAGAAGCATCCCTGTCTATTTTCGGCCTGAACGGCATTGAAATCTACTCATCAAAGATTTTTACAACTTATATCAACATCAGCACAAGTCAATTTCCTTCAGGATTCTACTTAATCCGGGTGGTAACAGATAATGGAGTTATCACCAGGCAGTTTTTAAAGAAGTGATACCTGGGGACAGAACAAAATGAAAATTATTATGTTAAAGCACCTGCGTTAGGTAAATGCATTATAAATTAAATGTATAACAGTTATGAAAAAATTAAATTGCAGAGATGTAGGGTTTGACTGCCCTGGTGTTATCAGAGCTGATTCAGTAGAAGAAGTATTATCACAGGCAGCTCAACATGCCCTGAAAGTTCATGGTGTCAAAGTGACAAAAGAAATGGTTGCACAAATCAAACCGCTTATCACAGAAGAAGCAAAAGTGTAAAAACCACATTTTGTCCGGATTCTTTTGTTTGGGCCGCTCCGCCTTTTCAAGCGAGCACAAAATGTAGAACGGTCCAAATAATTACCCGGTATTCATTCAGTAATTTCCGAAACTGCCATAGCAAATAATTCTAACGCAAATCTTCAGAGTTTTATTAATCTGGTATTGACAACCAGTTTATCCTTGTTAAATTCAATCATCAGGGAATAAATCATGCGAACATGATATGGAACTGAAACGAAGTTCGGACGAGGCTCTGCCTCGTTCGGACTATTTTTACAGGCTCTTGCCTGTTATCCCGGATTTGTTCAGAGTCATTTCACATTTAGTGCAGTATACATTATAACTTGTCATTAGGTCAGCAAAAAAACCTTTAGAAATGGCGACTAAACTCATCCATTTTTGTTAATTCAAATTAATAAATGATATTTAATTAGATCATGCTTATGAGAAAAAAATATTTGAGAAAAATTAGTGTGGTTCTTTATCTCAGTCATTTGCACATTACCGGCAAGCGTTTTATTTGCTCAAACGGCAAATTCTGAAGAGGAAAAGGCGATTAAGGATGTTCTGGGTCGATTTTATGAGGGTTGGAATACTCATGATGTGGACAAGATGATCTCGGTTTATGCCGAAGACATAGACCATATTAATACACATGCTCAATGGCATAAGGGAAAGGCAGCTATTAAAGACGATCTCATTCAATTTCATTCAGGGCCGGGGAAAAATAGCTATAAAACCTACACCATTGAAAAAATAAGGTTTATCAAGCCTGATGTTGCAGTAGTTCAAGTACGCTCAATAAGTTCTGTGGGCAATATAGGAACATACGTCATGAGTAAGGAAAAAGGTAAATGGCTGGTAGTGAGTTTCACAAACGTAGAATACCAACTTCAGTAGGTGATTTGAAAAGGTGAAAATTGATTACTTGCTTCGCTTCGGGACGAGCGCCCTATTTTCATTCGAGCATGATATGGGTTGTAACGAAGTTCGGACGAGGCTCTGCCTCGTTCGGCCTATTCTTACAGGCTCCGCCTGTTGACGGTTATTATTAGATTCAATCCATACTTTTCAACTTTTTTTTCATTCTTAATCAAAAATTATATCTTTGCACTCCTCAAAACCGGAAAAACACGCCAAATACGTGCCATAAGGTTTTGAAAAGTTCCGTAACTATTTGATGGCGAGGTAGCTCAGCTGGTTAGAGCGCATGATTCATAATCATGAGGTCGGCGGTTCAATCCCGCCTCTCGCTACGCCGAAATTAAGCATGCACCCGGCCTTTGGCCGGGTTTTTTTATGCCCCTGCGGCATTGAAAAGCTCGCTTTTCATATGCCTCAGGGGCATAAAAAAATAACCCGAAGGGTGCATGCTTAATTTCGGCGTTAAGCACCCCCTAACCGGTGATCACGAAGTAATCCCGACTCTTTAGCAGTTAAGTAATAAGGAATTTAAGGCCTGAGAGATTTGGTGCATGCTTAATTTCGGCGTTAAGCACCCCCTCACCGGTGATCACGAAGTAATCCCGCCTCTTAGCAATTAAGTAATAAGGAATTCAAGGCCTAAGGGATTGAGAAGGATTAAGCCGGTTAGCCATGGAGTGGCGATATCTTTGTAGTATTTTTATGTTTAGAAGCGCCGGAGCCACGCTAGTGGCGACATCTTAAGATTTCGCCACTAGCGTGGCTCTGTGTTTGGAAAACCTTACTACTACAAAGATATCGCCACTAACGTGGCTATTGCTTAAACCTTCGGTTTAAGCCTCTTGTAAACCTAATAAGTAGCAATTTGGCCAGGGCTGATCAGCTTATGCTCTTTATATGACATGACAAATCATTGGGTATCAATTTAAATTATTATTTTTGAATTATAACCCGTTAAGAAAATGAGCAAACAACAGCAAATATCAAATATACCTGATGAACTAATAATGAACAAGGTATTGCTTATTAGAGGATTTAAGGTAATGATTGATAGTGATCTAGCTGAACTTTATGGTGTTACAACAAAAAGACTAAATGAACAGGTAAAGCGCAATAATAAACGCTTCCCGATTGATTTTATGTTTCAGTTAACAGATGAAGAAAAACAACAGGTGGTCGCAAATTGCGACCACCTGCAAGGTCTTAAGTTCTCACCTTATCTCCCTTATGTTTTTACTGAACATGGCGCAGTAATGCTTGCCAGTGTTTTGAATAGTGAACGAGCTATCCAGGTAAATCTACAAATAGTTCGAGTTTTTATTAAGATGCGTGAAATGTTGGCTACGCATAAAGATATCCTGAGAAAATTGGATGAAATTGAAAGAAATTATACTGACCATGACGAAAAAATCATGCGCATATTTGATTATATGCGACAGCTGGAACAAGCCCGGCAAGAGGAATCGGAATTAAGAACCAGACCAAGAATCGGGTATAAAAGAAACAATGAAGATTAAGATTTCACCCAATCTTCCAGTCCATGAAAAGTAAATTGTTTTTCCGAACGCCTCTCACCACCCCCTCACCGGTGATCACGAAGTAATCCCGACCTTTAGCAATTAAGTAATAAGGAATTTAAGGCCTAAGAGATTTTGGTGCATGCTTAATTTCGGCGTTACCTCTCTATACCGGTGATCACGCAGTAATCACACTTCTAATGTTACTTCCATGGAAATCAGGCAGAGCCTGATGGCATAATCCGACCGAGGTGGAACCTCGGCCGAACTTCGGAAAAAAAATAACCCAAAGGGTGTATGCTTAATTTCGGCGTTAAGCACCCCCTTATCAGTGATCACGAAGTAATCCCGCCACTATAGCATCTTCCTTGGAAATCAGGCAGAGCCTGATGGCATATTCAGAACAAGGCAGAGCCTCGTCCGAACTTCGTATTTAAATAAAATTGTGTAAATTGCTAATGAGAATTCTTTGACAGAAGATTGAAACCAAACTAAAAACCTAAATCCCGGTTCTCATGAAAACCTTTGCTAAACTTTTTGCCCTCTTCATCCTGACTGGGATTCTTATGAATTGCAGGCAACAACCCAAAGAATACCAGGTATTTGCTTTATATTTCTGTAATGAAGGAACGTCGCTCGCCAAAGAGGCTATAATCGGCTACAATGGAAATGATAGCGTGGAATGGCCTAATTATTTCTGGCTTCTCAAAGATCCTGATGGCCGTAATATCCTTGTAGACGCAGGTTGGATCGATTCAACACATGTCACCAGGAAATTCATCAGGCCGGATTCCGTTTTGCTTCAGCTGAATATAGGTCCCCAGGAAATATCAGATATCATTATAACCCATCCGCATTATGATCATATCGGCGGAATCAGTCTCTTCCCAAATGCCCGGGTATGGATGAACCAGGATGAGTATGAATATTTCGTCGGGCCTGCATGGAAGGAAGGAGGCGATTCGACAGGATTTACAAGGCAGGATGTAATCAATATTGAAACCATTAAGAAACAGGGCAGACTTAAGCTGGTGAAGGGAGATGACATAGAAATCATGCCGGGAATTAAAGCATATACGGGTTCTACGCATACCCATGAAGACATGTACCTTTTAATTAATCCGAATTCAGAAAGAAACAAAATTCTTCTTGCATCGGATGCCGTTTGGTTTTATATAAACCTGGAGAAAGAGCTACCAGTCTCCTTATGTGCCGATACTGCAAAATATGTGAACGCAATGAGAAGAATGAAAACCCTTGTTTCTGATCAGAATCTTATTATCCCCGGGCATGATATCGGTGTAATGTCAAGATTTCCCAGTGTGAACGATCGAATTGTCAGGATTAAGCAAGGTAAGCAACAAAATCCTTGATCCCGGGAGTTTTCATAACCCCTGTCCACCCGACACCTCTATTCGCTGACCGTTTATCCAGTAAGCCTCCGGCGTGCATAAAAAAGCCACCACGCCCCCGATATCATCGGGCAATCCTACCCTGCCAAGGGCAGTTATACTGGCTATCCGGGCATTGATCTCTTTGTTGTCTCGCGTTCTGCCACCCCCGAAATCGGTTTCAATGGCGCCCGGTGCAACCACATTTACCCGGATGCGTCGCTCGCCAAGTTCTTTTGCCAGGTAACGGGTAAGTGTTTCAACCGCGGCTTTTGCCGAGCCGTATACCGATGACCCGGGCATGGTCACACGCGCAAGGCCTGAAGAAATATTGATGATTCCACCGCCGTCATTAATGAATGGGAGAGCTTTCTGGGTCAGGAAAAAGACTCCTTTATAATGAATATTGATAATGGCATCAAACTGGTCTTCGCTTGTTTCAGTAACAGGCTTATATAATGCAGTTCCGGCATTATTGATCAGAAAGTCGAATTTGGGTTGTCCGTATGCTGATTGCAGGTAATCAGCAACCTCTTTAATAAAACCATCAAACCATTTCACATGGCTTGTATCCAGCTGAAAAGCCCTTGCTTTTTGACCTGTAGATTGTATTTCGGCAACAACGCTGTCTGCAGCCTCTTTATTCGTATTGTAAGTAATCACTACATCCAGTCCCCTGCGGGCGATGGCCAAAGCCGTATTTTTACCAAGTCCCCGGCTACCCCCGGTAATCAGTGCGATTTTTTTGTTATTCATTAATGAATTGTTTTAATTGACAACAAAACATTTGAATATTGGTTTCCGGCTGAATTTAAGCCTATTCAATAAGAATTTTAAAATGGCTGCAGAATTTGTCTGAATATACATTTAGCAGATAAATACCCCTGGGAAACCGTGAGACATTGATTTCTATCCGGGATTGATCAAAATCCGGCTGATTGGTACACATAATCTTTCCGGCCAAATCCATAATTTCAATAAAAATTCCATGCTGTGCCTGCTCCTTAAAATTAATGAAAACCGATCTGCTCGCCGGATTTGGGAATATCAGAACCTTACCAGTATCTTTATCATCATTTATGTCAGAAATCTGATCCTTTGTCTTAAATTTCCACAAACCGCTGAAGACTGTTGTGTCACCATCGGTTACGCTTACTCTCCAGTAATATACCGAATCATAATTCAAACCATTTAAATTATAAGTGGTATCATTTGTCTCCACTTTATTGATAAGATTTAAGGAGTCATTGCCGAGATATAGATAATATACTAAATTGTCCGAATCCGGATCAGAACACGTCCAGGCCAGAGTAACATCCGGATCACAATCCTGAGTATTATTTTCAGGGTAAATAAGTATCGGAATGGATGGACTTGAATTTTTCTTTGTTTTGAAATCCCAAACTGGTCCGTATCTGGAGGTGTACCGGTCGGTTACCTTTACCTGCCAAAAATAGGTAGTATTATAACTGAGATTTTGAACCGAATAGTTTTTATCAGTTGAATTTTCAGCTAAAACCTTCAGACTGTCACGTTGATTCCCAAAAAGTACCTCATATTTCAGGGTATCACCATCTGCATCTGAAGTCATCCAGGACAAACTTACATTTTTATTGATTCCTGTTGATTGCTGAACCGGGTAAATGCATTCGGGAACCGTCGGCGGTGTATTAGGCTTGGTTGAAGACCAATAGCTTTCACCCTCATCGTTGATGGCCTTTACCCGCCAGCAATAAGGATCCACTATCCCGGACGTATTAAAAACGAGTTTTGTATCCGATGTTAATGTATCCAAGACCAAAGAATCGAAGCTGTCATCGCGGGAAAGCTGAAACCGGTAATTTACAGCGTTCTCTTCGGTTTCCCACAAAAAAATGGAGTCATCCACCGATGGCAACAATTCAGGCTTAAAATTCATTGAAATTATTCTTGTTTTCATTTCACCTAAGCCGCGTGTTGCATCTGCAAACGATTTAAAGAGCGTTTTCAGGCCCGTTTGTTCGTACTGCTGCATCAGGTAATTAAAATAGGCGAACTCCACATCAGTCAAAGGCCGGTCAAACATTACAATCATGCCGGCATGGAATTTCTTTTGGGTGTTGGGAAATTCGGGATTACGTTTACCTTGAGAATTAATAATATCCTGAATTGTCTTTGTTGATATGCCACCGATTGAAGAAAAAATGGCAGTGCCCCATCCGTAATAAGCAAAATTTGGGTCTTTGAGCGATTTAAATGGTTTATTCAACTCATTCGCCGGTTTTAAACCCATCAGATACAATTCAAGATCATTAAAATAGTTACAAGTATCGGTTTGCGGCAGGTACGTACACTTGTAATAATTATCACCGATGTAGCTGATATCACTGAAAATTCCCCAGGCAACTCCAAACCCTGATGAGTTGCCTTCAACTGCTCCCCAATGGCCTATGCCAAAATATAAACTATCGTTTAAAAAAACGGCCCACCTGTGTAAAATCTCATGGTTGAGAAGTCCAAGACTTCCTATAGGAAATATTTGGATAATGGATTGAAGTCCCCCATGACTTCCGTAATAATTACTATGATCATACAGATCCATACCAATTCCTGAAACAGAATTTGAGACAGTCGATGAAAAACCTGCCACCGACTCATTAATATTCCTTGCCAGAATCAGAAAATCCCTGTTATCCTCAAAGTATTTGTAATATAATTGGATGTTCCTTTCAATATTGAGCCCCTGATTCAGAATAGCCACCACGTAATCCGTATTGTCAATATTAACATCCACAACGGACCTGCTGATGTCAGGTATGGCTATAACAGCCGGATCAATAATGCCAAAAGTCATACGCATATTCATATAACCCTTTACCTTACTGCTATCGTTATAGATATACAATATATCGTTACCCGATACTGAAATAGGTGTGATTCCATAAACCTGAAACAGAGAAAAGTCCACGTTAATCAGAATGCTGTCTGAAGTATATTTTCCGTCATTTGCGGTTGCATCACCATTTAAACCATCATCTGTCAATATTAAACTGAATTCATGATCAACAGTGACCACCATATGGATTTCAGCCACATTCGTATCATAACAGTTTAAAATGATCCTTGTATAATCCTGGTTGTTCCTTATTACTAATGGTTGAAAATAGCCTTCTTGCGAAATTCCATACTGCTCAACACAGCAAGAAAGAATTAACAGAAGAACAATCCGGCTAACCATGTTCTTATTACTTAAATAAAGGGTTTAGGTAAAAATAAGGATATAATTTTCGGATAATTTACGGATAATTTACGGATAATTTACGGATTTTACTATTATCTACCATTAACAAAAAAATCCTTAATCAAAACTATAACAGATAATTACCAACCTAGATATCCCAATTTTGTTCACGGATTAAGCTTAAATTAGCATATCAAAACTCCATACATGAAAAAAAGATCAATCCCGCCTCTATGGTATCTTCCATGGAAATCAGGCAGAGCCTGATGGCATAATCCGACCGAGGTGGAACCTCGGCCGAACTTCGACACATTGAAATAAAACTCTTGTCTTTTCTCTTTGTTAATGCCAGTAATAAACCCTAATTCAATTAAAAATGCCGGCAATTGCAGCAACAGGTATCCGAAAATCGTTCGGGAAAAAAATTGTTCTCGACGGAATTGATTTAAGCATACGTAAAGGCACTATTCACGCTGTTTTAGGCCCCAACGGTTCCGGGAAAACAACCCTGATTAAGATACTGTCGACCCTGCTCAAAGCCGATGAAGGACAAATCATCCTGGCTTCCTGCGATGTAAACAAGGAACCTGAAAAGGTCAGAGAGCACATCAGTCTAATCGGTCAAAATGCTTCCGTGGATGAGGAACTTACAGGCTTTGAAAATCTGTTCCTCATTGCACGTTTGATGGGTTATAAATCCAGTGAAGCCCGCCAAAGAGCAAGTCAATTGTTGACTGCTTTTGAACTCAGGGAAGCATCGAACCGGTTGGTAAAGAAATACTCGGGTGGTATGCGCAGGAGATTGGATATTGCTGCCAGCATTGTCAAAATAACTGAAATTATTTTTCTAGATGAACCTACGACAGGGTTGGATCCCCGGAGCCGTAATGCATTGTGGAATGTGATCCGGAACCTGGCAAGAAAAGGATCAACTATACTTCTTACCACACAATACCTGGATGAAGCCGAGCAATTAGCGGATAAAATAACGGTTATTGATCATGGAAAGGTAATCTCGGAAGGAACAACCAATGAGCTAAAAGCCTCCGTAGGCAATAACCTGCTGCATGTTCATCTCGACGGTCTCAATGCAGAACACTACGAATCTGTTTTAGCCAACATGGAAAAAATTGCCGGTAAATTCACTCATGAACAGAAAAAGCTGTCTTTTCCTGTTACCGGACAAAAGCATGCCATACAAATACTTGAAAAGCTGGATCAAAACGAGGTGCCTGTTGCAGCTTTCAATCTTTCACGACCGGATTTGAACGAGGTATTCCTTTCCCTGACGGGAAAGCCCGGAAGAGAAGACAATTCAGATTCTTTGGAAAAAACAGAAGAATCGGTGGCTGAAATATCGGCAAATGAAATTCTCGATCATTCTTTACCTGAAAAGTATACCGGATTCTTCGGTAACAAATTCATGTTTGGATGGAGAAACCTCATTAAAATTAAACATATTCCCGAGCAGTTTGTGGATGCACTAATCACGCCCGTCATGTTCACGTTTATGTTTACGTATATTTTCGGAGGTGCACTTGCAGGATCAGTGACCAATTACCTGCAGTTTCTCATTCCGGGTATCCTGGTTCAGACATTGACTTTTAACAGTATGTATGCCGGTATAAATATCAACAACGATATTTCAAAAGGCATATTTGACCGGTTCCGCTCAATGCCCATCTGGTTACCTGCTCCACTTTCGGGTATATTCATCGGTGATTTCATCAGGCACCTGGTTTCAGGTACACTTGTTTTTGTATTCGGAATTATTTTAGGTTTCAGGCCCGATGCCGGAGTCGGATCGATAGCTGCATCCTTTGCCATTATGGTTTTCTTTGCGCTGAGCCTTTCCTGGTTTTTCTTAATTATGGGACTCACCATGAGAAGTGTTTCGGCGGTCATGTCATTTGGATGGATCATACTTATGCCCCTCGTTTTCATGTCGAATATTTTTGCCGATCCTGCAACCATGCCTGGTTGGCTGCAGTCGTTTATTTCGTGGAATCCGCTCGCATGGCAGGTGGATGCGGTAAGAGGATTGCTTAGCGGAAACAGCTCGTGGCCTGTTATTCTCAAAGCAATAGGTGCGTCTGCATTGTTAACGGCCATTTTGTTTCCGATAACCGTATGGATCTATAAAAAGGAAAGGTAATTCTTTTAAACTGACAGCCATGGCATTAAAAAGCATAAATCCATTTACCAACCAGGTAATCGGCGAATATGAAGAGTTTTCAGATGAGAAGGTTGAAATGGCTCTGAATCTAACTGTTTCCGCTTTTGAAGAATGGAAAAACTCATATATGGATCTCCGGAAATCACTTATGATTCAGGCTTCAAAAATTCTAATTGAAAACAAGGACGAATATGCCCGTTCGATCACCTCCGAAATGGGCAAACCTATCAGGGAATCTATCGCAGAAATTGAGAAATGCAGCTGGGTTTGTCAATATTATGCAGAGAATGCCGCCGATTTCCTCAGGCCTGAGATCATTCTCACCGATGCAACCGAAAGCTTTATCCATTATGAACCGCTTGGGCCGATCCTGGGCATAATGCCATGGAATTTTCCTTTCTGGCAGGTCTTTCGTTTTGCTGTGCCTACCATCATGGCCGGCAACACCGTGTTGCTGAAACATGCTTCGAATGTGCAACTATGTGCAAAAAATATTGAAAGTATTTTTCTCAAAGCCGGATTTCCGAAGGGTATATTTCAAAACCTGGTCATCGGATCCTCACGAATTGAAAAGGTTATCGAAAGTGATACAGTGAAGGCTGTTTCTCTCACCGGGAGTGAGGCTGCCGGAAGTAAAGTGGCGGAATGCGCCGGAAGGAAAATTAAAAAATCATTGCTCGAACTGGGTGGCAGTAACTCTTTCGTGGTACTTGATGATGCTGACCTGGATAATGCAGTTGAAACCGGGGTAAAAGCCCGGATGCAGAATGCCGGGCAAAGCTGTATAGCGGCCAAAAGGTTCATCATTCACGAAAAAATAGCCGATCAGTTTATTTCAATGTTCGATAATAAATTGCAGGGCTTGCGTACCGGTGATCCCGCTGAAAAGGATACAGAAATCGGACCATTATCGTCCGTTCAACAGGCAGAAACTGTTTGGAAACAGATAAGCCGATCGGTTGAGATGGGCGCACGGATCATAAGAGGAGGCCGGCCTGAAGGGGCCTTTTACCCCCCTACCCTTCTTGTTAATGTCAGGCCCGGTATGCCGGTGTTTGACGAAGAAGTTTTTGGTCCTGTCGCACCGGTCATTATTTCCAGGGACGAACAGGAGGCTGTTAATCTGTCAAACCTGTCTGATTTCGGATTGGGTGTTTCGCTGTTCACCGGCAATTATGAAAAGGCCATGTCATTAATCCCACTGTTCAATGAAGGTTCTGTATTTATCAACGCCATGGTGAAATCGGACCCCAGGCTTCCTTTTGGTGGAATCAAAAAATCAGGCTATGGAAGGGAGCTTTCGCAGCAGGGAATACGGGAGTTTGTAAATGTAAAAACGGTATATATAAAAAAACTGAACAATAACTTCTAATTCAATTTTCATCAGGCAGAATCTGCAGCAGAGTCAGCCAATTAGCAACTTGATATTCCGGGCTTTTTCTGTTGTAAAAAGCGGTGCCCCGTATGTTGACTAACCCAAATTCGCCACCTGATTTTTTTTGCTAAAACTCTCCCTTGTCTCACAACCGTCGCAATCCGTGCCGTGCGTCCCGGTTTTCCGCGCCATCCGTGGACAACCGCCCCGCATGGCAAGCTTTGAATGTCGTTTGTGCTTAAATTTGCAGCGTTGATTTATTCTTTAAAAATCGTTCACAAGGCTTCACAAAGATCACGAAGACTAAATGAGCCACTAGTAGCGGCAAATAAAAATATTTTTCAACCGGGGGTTACTTTTTAACGGTTCGAAGTATTAAGAAGTACCCGCATCTATTAGAAAATTTTCCCATTCATGAATCCGATTTTTCATTATCTTTAAGAATCCTTTAAGATACTGCCAGTCAATGCAAAGCGTAGCAAAAGCGCAAAGGTAGACGAAATCGGGTGGCTGGCGGTTGGTGTTGATATAGAAGGTATATGAATCCGTCTTCTTAATCCAAATGGACACAAATGTTTTAACGTCGGAATAGAAAACATAAAGTCATTGCATGAGATGAATTTAGTCAGTACCCATATAGAGGAGACATAGGCACTTAGCAGACAAAGTTCGTATATGCTAATGTTAGCAACCATTTTAAATGACACAAATACATGAGATATTTACAAGGATTAATAATAAGTATTTTGATTTTTGGATGTCAATCGAAGACCACAAAATTGTCATTGGATTCAAAAGATTCACAAATCAAAACCACAACAGACAATTTTAGCGATAGATTAATGATTACTGGTGATTTTAACGGTGATGAAAGTATTGACACCTTAAAAGAATCATTTATTAGTTCAATTGACGGAAAAGAGACCAACAAATATTCTGATATTGAATATGATAGTTTGGTTGCATTGACAATTAAGAAAAAACCGATTTGTCGTTTGATTTCAAATAGCCTAACACCTTTGATTGTAAATAAGGATAAATATCAGCTATTTGGATTAGCATTTTTAAAAAATGAAGGCGATTTAGACAATGATGGTTCTGACGAATTGGGATTAATAGTTGATTGGGCTGATTGGTCAAATGTAAACTATTATCAGATTCTTTCTTACAAAAACAGTAATTGGACTGAGTTATTTAATTTTGAGATTCGAGACTTCGATATTGCAGATTTGAAGGAAAATAAAGACTCAAAAGGGCTTTTATATCGTGATGAAAATGGTGATTTGATAGCGAAGACTTGGGAAAATGGCGAACAAATTGATAAAAAAATTGATATGAAAAAATAAAAAGCGGTTGCCAACACGCGGTATAGCCAATAAGGGTTTCAGAGGTACGCGAAGGTTTATAGCCCGTTTCAATGCTTCGTGTAACTTGATAGTGAATCGCTCGCAATCTATTACAGGTCATACCGCCAACCGTTGCCAGCAAGCTTAAAAGACACTGCACATGAAAAGTCATGAATCGATAAAAAATATTACGATTGCTTCGATTAAAAGACATTCGATTGACATAAATCAGTGGTATAAGACAAAAATTCCTTTTTCTGATAATCTGAAATTTTTTGATAGATTGGATGACGAACTTCCTATTGTAGAATTTATACTAAATAAAAGCAACTGGACAATTATTACAACAAAAAGAATTGTCGGACAGATTGATGGGAAGCAAAATCAGATTGAATTTATCGACCTTGATGACGTTGTTTATGGTGACTACAAGAATATAAAAATAAACACTACAATTTTTAGGACAATAGATATATATGGTGAAAGTTTGGATTTTCTAATGGAAACTGGGAAACCATCGATAGCATTTATTTATTCAATAAATCCAATTCATAGATTATATCGTAATGAACAAGAACCAAATATGATTGATAGAGACGATGATTTTATTGCAATTCTAACTTATAAGTCAACAGAACAAGGGGGAAGAAAAACACCAGCTCATTCAGGTTATCGCCCACAAGTAAAATTTAATTTTGAAGAAATGCAAACCTCAGGACAACAAACTTTTATCGGCAAGGATATTGTTTATCCTGGAGATACTGTTGAAGCAAGAATTAAAATTTTATCAGTTGACCATTTTACAAACAGCTTGACTGAAGGAATGGATTTCGAATTTAAAGAAGGTGATAAAATTATTGGAACGGGTATAATTAAAGAAATATTAAATGATAAATTAAAAAAAGCCAGCTGGCAACACATGGTATAGTGCATGCGGGTTTCAGTGGTTTACAAGCGTTGGTAGCTCGTTAAAAAGGTCTGTGTAAACTGATTGGAAATAGCATAGTATTCCTGCACGACACCATACCATCAAAAGTATGCAAATCAAAGCCCAAACGACATTCAAAGCTTGCCATGCGGGTCGGTTGGCTCCCGACAATGTCGGGACGGAAAACCGGGGCGCACGGCCCGGATTGCGACGGTTGTGCGACAAGGGCGAGCCCGGTTTTCTTCCCTGTCTGCCTCTGGCAGGATCCGAGGTGTTTTTTCTGGTACTCTTTTGTGTGGCAGACAAAAGAGTACAATCACGAAGACGAAATGAGCCACTACGTATCGGCATAATAAAAATATTTTTCAACCGGGGGTTACTTTTTAACGGTTCGAAGTATTAAGTAGTACCCGCATCTATAAGAAAATTTACCTATTCATGAATCTGATTTTTCACTATCTTTCAGAATCCTTTAAGAAACTGCCAGTCAATACAAAGCGGAGCAAAAGGGTAAAGGTAGAGGAAATCGTGTGACTGGAGGTCGGTGTTGATATAGAGGGTAAATGAATCAGTCTTCTTTATCCAACAATACGCTACTGTTTTAGCGTCGGAATAGAAAATATATAGTCATTGCATTAGCTGGATTTACAATTTAGTAAGTACTCATATAGAGGAGACATTTGCACTTTGGCGGACAAAGTTCGTATATAATAATGTTGGCAACAAGCCGAAGAAAGGACACTGCAACCTATCAGATTGAATGTGAAATTTAAAACCTAATAATATGACACTACTTGAATCAATAAAAAAACTTGTCGATAATGTTTCGATAACTGACAGACAAGAAGAAAATATAAAAAATTCATTATCAAATTTGGAAAGTCATTTGAAAGATGAGGAAAGCAATCTATATGTTAATGAATGTTTCACAAATGGTTCATGGGAAAGAGATACAATAATTCGACCTTTGAACGATGTTGATTTATTTGCCGTTTTGGATTTTGAGGAGTGGAAAGATGAATACGGTAATAAACCAAATCCTCAAAGTGTATTGACCAAAATTAAAAACTATCTAAACAAGCAAAATGATTATAAGGATAAAGTAAAACAAGACAGACCTTGTGTCACGATTCATTTAAGCGACAAAGATTTTGACGTTTTACCAAGTTTTGAGATTCTAGGAGGAGGTTACTATATTCCAAATTACGATTTAGAATCATGGACTACTTCATATCCAAAGATGTTGACTAAAGACCTTGATGATACTCACAGAGTAAGAGATTATAAACTAAAACAAATAATCAGAGTAGTTAAATATTGGAATCGAGATTTTAATACCAAAACAATTCCTTCTTACCATATTGAGGAAATTGCAATAAATATTTTCAAAATTAACAACTTTACAAATTTTGAGGAAGGTATAAGAAAATGGTTTAATAATGTTGAATACAATATGCTTTCAAGTAAATTTAAATCAAATGATGAATATGAAACATCCTTAATAAAAGTAAAAAAGGTAAAGGACAAATTGAACGAAGCATATAAGTTTTATTCAGAAAAAAACGAAGTTGAAGCCAAAAAAATATGGAAAGAGGTCTTTGGTAAGGAGTTTCCAACAGTAGATGAAGATGAAGCAAAAAATATTTCAAAATCACTGACCGAAGGCACTCTGAAATATTCTAGTATTGCAGGAATTTCCACCTCAGTTGGAAGCAGTTTATCGGCATCTAAAGGTTTTTATGGAGATGAAGTTCTTTAATAAACAAAAGCCAAATGTATCAGCACAAATTGGGGCTATAAAGTCAAAATACCCTCAATTTAAGGCAAAGCATTTGTCTAATGATAAAGTAACATTTGTAGGTGATTTATTGATTAAGCCAGAATTGCCAGTTTATACAGTTAGTGTGGAATATAGGGGGGCGTTGTCGCCAAAAGTTCATGTGATTGAACCTAAACTTGTTGAAAATCCACCACATTTTTATAAAAATACAGAAAGTCTCTGCTTATACCATTCTGATGATTTTAAATGGGATTCTCGAAAACTTATCGCAAAGGAAATAATGTCTTGGACAATAGCTTGGTTATATTTTTACGAAGCCTGGTTGCAAACAGGTAAGTGGTTTGGACCCGAATCGCATCATGCATCAAATACAATTAAAGAAGATAAAGATGACTAGAATAGTACCATTTGATAGCAATTACACTACTGTAAGTAAATTTGAAAAGGCTGCTTTTTATTGCCTTCTATTTTCTGCGTTTGCAATCATTTACCTGTGGCTAATTCCGAAAATTGAACCACTAATTCAATTTAAAATTAGTTCAAAAACAATTCTTGATTTAGTAAAAGTGCTAAGTTATGTTTCAATGATTGGATATATCGGACTTTCAAGTGTCGCAAAATATTTATTTTATTCGGCGGAAAAAGTAAAGCGTGGTGATTTGATTGATAATTCTTTTGGAACATGTTATTCAGATTGTAATTCTGAAGGATACTATAATAATGATGAAATTCCTCATGGAGTGAAGAAATTAGCGATAAATACGTATGAAAGTAGTTTTCATACAGAACAGACGCTGAGAAAAATGCTGTTTAAATACGCTATGAAAATGCTCTTATTCTCAATCCCTTTTTTGATTTCGATTTTTTCGATAGGAGGTAGTGATATTGTAAGATTGCTTTTTGAAATTAGTATTCCGCTGATTATGTTGTCTCAATTCTTTATTTTAATAGTTTACTATACAGGAGTTAAAGGTGTTAATGATTGTTTTAAAATTGAGTTAACCAATATCGGTAGCAAGACTGTTGAAGTTAAAGATAATGCCAAATTGTTGAAACCTGTTTTAGATTACTACAATATAAAATCATGGGCTACAACAAATCTTGATAGCACTATCTTTAAAAAGCATAACGATCAAATTTCTTCACAATGGATTAAAAGAAAAGAAAAACTAAATAACGAATGATAAAAACGTCCAGTTGCCAACAACGTGTATAAAACATTTGGCATTCAGTTGGTTATCAAGCGTTCCTGCTCGTATCAAAAGTAGTTGTAACTTAATAAGGAATCGCTTCGAAATGCCAAACGTTTCATACACGCAACGTTGTGGGTAATTCTGAGAAAAAGACATTCACCACATATGTTTTTGACAATTTGTGAAGAAACCACAATTTTAATTATCTTTATTAAGCTTCATATTAAAAAAATCATTCAATATGCAATTTAGAATCAAAAAGGAACTTAAAGAAGGCAGATATTATGTAATAATTGAATTATCAGAATTTACAGAATCTGACAAAGAAAAATTTAAAATATTTGGTGAGCCAACCATAGTTATCAAAACTGAAACGGGCAAGGATTCAAAATCAAGAGTGACCAGATTCCCTTCTATTTCTCCGTATGGTTTTTATAAACAAGAAGAAGCTGATCAGTATGTAGAAAATCTAAAAATTCAAATAAAAGAATTAAGAGAGAGATGGGATAATCTTAAAGACACTTGGTCAAATGAAGAAATTATTTAAACCTA
Organism: Bacteroidales bacterium; assembly: GCA_035299085.1. Taxonomy (NCBI): domain Bacteria; kingdom Pseudomonadati; phylum Bacteroidota; class Bacteroidia; order Bacteroidales; species Bacteroidales bacterium. Next base: position 148,027 of record DATGXG010000048.1, read on the forward strand.
ATAGGAATGACATTCCTTTATATTGTACTACCTTATTATTCCTTGTCGTTCTTATACTTTGGTTTTTTCCAAATATACTTGGATTAATTAGTGAAAGATATTCACTTGCTCAATACAGATCTGATTTAAAAGATTTGGCTCAACTATTTTACATACTTGTAACTTTTTGGCTTGTTATGGTTACTAGAAAAATGGCTGAAGTAAGTTTAAATTCACAGAAAGCCATGAATCGGCCTGAGGTCTTATGTGAGTTATTTATCAGTTCTGAGAAACCAGCAATTATGCATTTTAATGGAATAAAAAATATGGAATTAAGAAATACTTCTGATTCTGAATATGATGAAGAGCTGCAAGGTGCAAATGTGTTCTTAATTATTAAAAATCGATATAACGGTGGCAAGGCTATAAATCTTACAACAGACTCATACTTTGAAGCAAAAAATCCAGAAAGAATTCTACTTCCTAGAAAAATTGAGATTGATTATATAGCAGAGGGTGATTGCGTTGCATTTTATTTATATAGATATGAAAGACCAAGTTCTGAAAACTGTTCATTAAAACTGGTAAATTGTTTGCTTTCATTTACAACGCCTTTTAATGAAGCTTCTAAAGATCAATACATAGAAATTTCTTATAATAATAACAATCCAATATTAGCGACAGGAAATCATGTTGGTGCAATTAAGCTTGATGGTGGAATAAGGACGAATAATTAGAACTACCCACAACATTGTTCTAAGGCAAAACAAGCAAAAAAATCAGGCGGTAAATTTGTGAAGGTCAACATACGGAGTACCTTTTTTCCAATAGATAAAGTCCTGAATATCTGTTTGCTAATTGAACCAAAACATGTAAAAAACTTCAACACAATGTTCACCAGTGCTTCACAATGATCACGAAGATGAAATGAGCCACTACGTATCATCAAAATAAAAATATTTTTCAACCGAGGGTTACTTTTTAACGGTTCGAAGTATTAAGGAGTACCCGCATAAATATGAAAATTATCCAAGGGTGTTATAGTTTGGCCAAAGGGGCGCTATTGCAGCGCCCTTTTTCTGGCCAGGTAATAAATCGATTACATACAGTTTCAAAAGTCGAACATTCATTCATGAATCCGATTTTTCACTATCTTTCAGAATCCTTTAAGACACTGCCAGTCAATACAAAGCGGAGCAAAAGGGCAAAGGTAGAGGAAATCGGGTGGCTGGCGATCAGTGTTGATATAGAAGGTATATGAATCAATCTTCTTAATCCAAATGGACACTACTGTTTTAGCGTCGGAATAGAAAAAATGAAGTCATTGCATGAGATGGATCTACAATTTAGTCAGTACTCATATAGAGGAGACACATGTACTTAGCCGGACAAAGTTTGTATATACTAATTCTGTAAACCATTCTAAAAATAACTAGATATGATTCAACTAAAATTAGGGAGTATTTTCGACGAAAAATGTGATCTTCTAATAATTCCATGCAATTCTGAAGGAGGCGTAACAAGGTGGGTTTTTGACAATCTTAAAACAAATGGAATTCAAGGGCCTAAGAACTCTATCCCATTTGGAAAAGTACAATATATAGAAACCAGGCTGAGTCTGGAAAATGCTGAATTTGTTGGTTTTGCAGCATCTGTGGAAGCCACTAATAATAATTCAAATATTGAAGCAATAGAAAGTATTTCTGAAGATATAATTAGTTTCAGTATTTCAAAAAAACTTAGAAAAATCAATCTTCCGCTTTTAGGTACAGGGGCGGGGAAATTATCTTCATTATCTGTATTCAAGTCATATATAGAAAAGTTTTCTAGCAGAAACTCAGAATCATTAGAGTTTATAATATATACACCTTCAAGGGAGGTTTATAATAATCTCAAATCTGGTTTTGAGGCTAATACTGATAAAGTAAATGGTAATAAAACTAAGAACCCTAGAGTTTTCATTAGTTATGCTGGAGATGACAAAGATAATGCCTTGTGGGTAAAGAATTTAGTCGTAAAACTACGTAAAAATGGGATTGATGCAAGAATTGATGCATTTCATCTTAAGCCAGGAGTTGATTTACCTCAATGGATGACAAACGAATTAATTCTTGCAGACAAAGTTATCTTGATTTGTGATTACAACTACATGATAAAAGCTGACATAAGAAAAGGGGGGGTTGGTTGGGAAACTATGATAATTCAAGGAGATATGCTTAGTCAAGGTGATTCAAAAACAAAATATATTGCTTTAATTCGAGAGAAATCTGTGGATAAAGCTTTACCAATATATATGAAATCAAAATTAGCTGTTAATTGGGGTAAAAATCCAGAAATCTCAGATGCAGATTTTGAACAATTAGTATTATCATTATTTGATTGTGATATTGAGCCTGAATTGGGTCCAATTCCTCAATACGTCAAGGATAAACTGAAGAATAGTACATAAGAACGGTTTACAACAAACGGCATAACCTATTGCTGGTAAGCGGTTTGCGTATCTTTGTTCTTCTGAGTAACTTAGTAGTACCTAAATAAGTAATCGCACGGACAACGCAACGAGGTCATCCCGTAGACGTTATTGCGGCAATGCTAAAAAACACTACTACACTGATAATTAAATACTAAAAACAAGAAAATGGAAGCAGGAAAAAGAACAATTAATGATATTTTTAATGGTAATAAAATATTAGAAATACCTTTCTTTCAGAGATCTTATGTTTGGGATACTCTCCAATGGGATAGATTTATAAATGATATGGAGTATGTTTCACACAACAATAGACCTTATTTTCTTGGCTCTGTTATTTTGAAACAGCAATTAACAGATTCACAACAAAGTATTGGAGATAAGCGGACAGTTATTGATGGACAGCAAAGATTGACAACATTGTGTATATTTTTTAAGGTCTTAAGTTTGAGAACACAAAACTCATACCTATCAAGTCTCTTTAGACTGCCAATGAAAAATAATGAAATAGCTCTATATCATAACCATATTGACGTTCTGGCCTTCAATAAAATACTAAGCCTAGAGAATGAAGAAAAGTTAGATTCCGATGACAATATCACAAAAGCATATAACTATTTTGTTGAAAATATTGCTGTTGAAAAGCTAAATTTTCAAAATATACTTACAAATATTATGTTTGTTGGTATCGACTTAGGAGTTAGCGATGATGAGCAACAAATATTTGATACAATAAACTCACTTGGAGTTAAACTAACAACAGCAGAACTACTAAAGAACTATTTCTTTAGTAGAGATGATATTCAATCATATAAGGAGAATTGGCAATGCATTTTTGAAAAAGATAATGAGACAAAGGATTTTTGGGATACTGAAGTAATCGCTGGTAGATTGCAACGAAATTTTATTGATTTGTTTTTCTATTCATTTTTACAAATAAAAATTCAGGATAGCACTTTAAAAGTTAAAACGAATGATAAGCTTGAATTTTCGAAGGTTGAAGGATTATTTGAATCATATAAGCGATTTATTAAAGATTACAATATAGAAAAGCAAAGTATTATTTCAGAAATAAAAGAGTATGCCAAGATTTTCCAAGATAATTTTAATACTGAATGTGTAGGTAATGAATTAACTGAAAAAAGTGGTATTGAGCGTATAAATGCCATTATTTGGGGTTTAGAAAATACTACTTTAATTCCCTACATTTTATTTGTTCTTAAAAATGTCACAGACACAATTGAAAGAGATAAAATCTTTGACTATATAGAATCATACATATTACGAAGAATGATTTGTCGTTCAAATAATAAAAATTACAATCAACTGTTCTCAGAGAGTTTAATCTCAAATAGTATCCTATCAAAAGATAGATTAAAAGCATTTATTGATGGCCGTTCAGATAAAGTAAATAGTATGCCGTCAGACTCTGAACTTAAAGACGGATTTAATAAATCCAAGCTTATCAATAAGCAATCAACTGGAATACTTTACTTTATTGAAACTAAAATTAGAAACCGACAATTACATTCAACATCACTATTAGGTTTAAATAGGTATAGTTTAGAACATATATTGCCAAAAAAATGGGAGCGTAATTGGGGTAAATTAGCAAGCCAAGAAGATAAATTTGAAAGAAATAGAATATTATTGACATTAGGTAATTTGACAATTATTCCCTCCTCTCTAAATTCTTCGATAAGTAATAGTAACTGGAATATTAAGAAGAATGGGGCTGGTGATAAAAAAGGCCTAAAGCATTATGCAATTGGCTTAGATACTTTTAGCCAATATTTGACTTCACCAAATTGGGATGAACAAACGATTAAAAATAGAGCTGATTTTTTATATGATAAAGCAAAGGATATTTGGAAAAATTAAAAAGCACAGCCGCCAACAAACGGTCATACGTAATTACCGTGTGGAGGGGCTACTAATGCATGTTCACTTGGCAAACTAAAGGATAACACGACAAGTGAGCGCACAGAAACGACGTTGGCAGCAATTGTGGTAACTTAGAAACATTATTTCATCAAAATATGAAAATAATTAGAGTAAAAGGGATTGAAGATTTCATTAAAAAAACCCAAAAGGACTGGCATCAGATTAACACTTGGGTTTTTCGCGGGGTTCATGATGCAAGTTTTACGTTAAGACCATCAATTGGAAGATATCCACGAAAAGATAAGGAGGACGAATCATTTATTCTAAATGTAGAAAGGAATCTTCTTCGTAATTTTCAAAGACAGTCAATGGCATATACAAGCATCAAGCCGATTGGCGACCTTGATTGGATGTGTCTTGCCAGACACCATGGACTTTCAACAAGATTATTGGATTGGACATATAACCCACTTGTTGCATTATATTTTGCTGCGTATCCAGACACAGATACAGATTTTGCAGTTTATATCTATTGGATAAATACATGGATGGGTGATCCATGGAAATTGACCCTTGAAAAAATTCAAAAACTTAAAGAATCGCACTTACTTGAACCACGACTTATTTCTCCAAGGTTAGTTAACCAATCTTCAATATTTCTGGTATGTCATGCTCCTTGGAAGGATTTTGATGCAAAGTATAATAATATCAGAAAGTACATTTTTCCTTATAGTGAAAGAGCCAAAATAAGACATTACTTAAACATGTTAGGTATCAATCAGAATTTTATTACGCCTGGATTAGATGGGATTAGCAATGTATTAAATGATAAGTACTTAATGCAGAATAAATTTTCATTTCCATTACCACCTCCATCCATGAAAATAAAAAGAATTCTTGACAGGCTAAACAGGGATACGAAAGATGAAAAAAGCTAAACAATATTCATAACAAATTTTTGATACAACTGCTGCCAACAAATGGTATAGTGCATGCGGGTTTCAAAGGTTTGCAGGGTTCGTGTCACGTAAAAAAAGCGCTGTAAACTGATAGGGAATCGTCTGGTAATCCCGCACGACACCATACCATAAAACGTTAATGATTTTACAAAAATTGACGGAATATTTTGTCGATTTAAGGATGATTCTTATTTATGTGCAATTTCATTTAGAGACCCTAAAGACATTAACAAAAATAAGGGCGTAGTATTTAGAGATGGTATGGCTGAAGGCTTTTTTGGTTATTACAAAAGTATAATTGAAAAATACAGTTAAAAAATTACGTTGCCTAACATTGTTCTACGGCAAAACCAAATTTTTAACAAAAAATATCATGCGGAAAATTTGTGAAGGTCAAAATATGAAGTACCTCTTTTGACAACAAAAAAAGTCAGGGATATCAGTTTACTATTTGATCCAAAATACAAATAAAATGTAACACAAAGTTCACCAGGGCTTCACAATGATCACGAAGACGAAATGAGCCACTATGAATCGGAATAATAAAAATATTTTTCAACCGGGGGTTACTTTTTAACGGTTCGAAGTATTAAGGAGTACCCGCATCTATAAGAAAATTTTCTTCATGAATCTGATTTTTCACTATCTTTCAGAATCCTTTAAGATACTGCCAGTCAATACAAAGCGGAGCAAAAGGGCAAAGGTAGAGGAAATCGGGTGGCTGGTGGTTGGTGTTGATATAGAGGGTAAATGAATCTCTTCTTAATCCATATGGACACTTTTGGCGGCTATGGAGTCATCCCGCCTGCACTTAATGGTTCAATAGTGAGTAGTCATTACTTCCTTTATAAAATTGATGAAACTAAACTTCATGCAAAATTTTTAGAATATTGTTTGAAGCAACCTTGGTTTCTTGAACAAGTTGAAGCGAAAGTATCAACCAACTACGCATCAATAAGACCACAACAAGTTTTATCATATCAAATTCCATTTTCAGATTTATCAGAACAGAAAGAAATAGTTTTCAAATTGGGGCAAATTCAAAATATTACAAGCCAACATGCCGAAGTACTGAAAGAAATAGTAGAACTTCTACCTTCAATTATTAACGAAGCATTTAAAAGTTAGAAATGAGTGAGTACTAAAAAGAATTAACAATATTGATGCCTTAGTTTAAAGCCAAAACATTTAAAAATGAACTTTAAAACCAATCCGATATGGAATTACATCAACTAATCCTTCACAAACTTTTGAAGGAACAAAATGGAGTAGCAAAACTTGAATTGAGAATGATACCGTATATCATTTCGGAAACTGAAAAAGAGTTTATTTCTGAATCAAAGGAGGTTTACTATCACAAGTCTAATCCAAATTTTGGCATCTTTGAAAGTAGTGCAGTCAGTTATCCATATCAAACATTGGTTAAAAATTATCTTGATGGTAAAACTGATTTTCTGCAATTCACAACAGAAGCAATGAAACATTTTCTTTCAGTGATTCAGAAAGAACAGCAAGCAACAGGTGGTAATGTAATTTTTGCTCATTACACGGTGAATAATGAAGAATTTATTTTAGTGATGATGTTGAATAGCAAAAAGCGATTTAATGTCAATGCTCAATTAGGAATTTACGATGTGTTGGTTTTGGACATTGAAAAACTTGACTTAGCAAACACATTGAACATTACAAAATGGAAAAACAATGAGGACACATACTTATCTTTTGCAAAGGGAAGAAAAGAAATTTCAAAGTATTTCAGACACTTCATTGGTTGCACTGACCAGACAACTGCAAAGCAATCTTCAAAGAATTTGAAAGTTGCTTTGTTGGATTACATTGGAGAACTTGATTTAGACAACAACGAAAAAGAAGATATTAGAAATCGTGTATTCAATTATTGTGTTGAGAAAATAAAAACGAGAGAAGATATTTCGTTAAGTCATATTTCAAGTATGATTGACGAGGATAATCCCGAATTATTCCAACAATATGCTGCCAGTGAAAAGTACGGAGTGAGTGCTTATGTGAAAGGACACAGACAAACCTTGAAAAGTTTGAAATTCTATGTTTATCGAAGTAAAAAACTTACAATTGAATTCGACAGTTCATTAATAAATGATAGCATTTTTTACAACGAAAACAAAAATGAATTGAGAATTAAAAATGTTCCGGATGAGTTAAAGAAACAACTCACCAACACTGAAGATGAGGGATAGTTATGTTAGATGATTTTATTTATATCAGGAAAAAGATAAAACCCGTTTCAATTTCAGTTAATGAAATTGTCGGAATACTTACACCTGATGCAAACGAAATTCAAAATCTAAAAAACTTATTTATAGGCAAATGTCTTGAAGAATTTGTTTTGGTTGATGGAAAAAATAAATCCATTGAACAAATATCAGATGGACAAGAAATCCAAATTCAACTTTTTCCTCTCAAACTTTCAAACGAGAAATATTATGAAACACTTGAAGAACTTTTAAGGTTTTCTAGTCAAGAGTATCCTGATAATCGCTTCTATGTTCATTCATTAGAGTTTGATTCAAAGCATAGTGCAAAACCAAAGGAGATTCAAAACTTTGAAGCGACTACACAGCTTATTAATTTCCTCATTGGCATTTCAGATTACCAAAAAGAAAGAGAACTTGTTTTCTTTCAGGCAAAGCAACTTGTATTGACTACCGACTATGATATTGTAGACTTAACAGAACTTAAAGATGTTAGTGCTTTGATAACTCACATATCAGATTCTGCAGATAAAGAAGAACGTAAAATAATTTTTATCAACGAATTGATTTCTTCTTTAATGAAGATTCCAGAAATGAAAAATAGGTTTAAGCATCTTCTTAAAAACTTTGAAGATCTTTTTGTAAATTACAAAAAGAGCCACAGTTTATATCTTGAAAAATACTCTTACACTAAATTCAAATCTGAAATTGACAAAGAGATTATTGATTATAGTAAGAAGCTTCAATCAGTTATAAATGATGCACAAAGTAAGTTGGTTGCTATTCCAGTTGCATTTCTAATAATCATTGGACAGTTTGATTTGACGGGGGAGAAAATCTATTTCAATATTGCTTTAATTCTAAGTGCATTAGTGTTTAGTATTTTATTAGAGGTTTTACTTCGCAACCAGTTTTCAGCTTTAGAATTTATTTCAGACGATGTAACGAGATTTGAAAGTTCAGTTGATGAAAAGAAGATTGCACTTTTAGGTGATGACTTCACTACTACATTTGCTAAAATCAGAACACTATACAGGCAACAGAAATGTTACTTGAACATTATTCGTGTTTTGGTTTGGCTTTCAACAGTTTTTGCAATCGGACTTTTTATGCTTTCCTTAGCTAACAATACTTTGATTTGTATTTTTAAATCCTTTCTCGGTTTTTAAAAAATGGCACAAATAAATTTATCTTTTGAATATTACGATACAGAACAGCAATGCTTGTTTCAAGGTTTTCCAAATGCTAAAACATTGAATAAATTTGTTCAAAATGGCATGAGTATTTCTAGTGATGAATTTCTTGCATACATGATGTTCACAGAACAAATGGATAGAAACGGTTTCAGAACTTACAATGATTTGCAAGAAAGAATTCAAAAGAGATTGGGCGACATTGACGATTACCTTACATTCAATAACGGAAGTGTTCAAGCAAGAATAATTGGTAACGACATGATGCAAGTTGGATTTACAGAACGAATCGGTGTTGCACTTGGCTTATGTGTAGTAAATAAAATACACGATTTGACTGCTGCTGATTGGAAAAAAATTTCCACATCCCCTGGAAGGAAAGGGCATCCGACGTTCGATTTTGAAATTTCAATTGCATCAACAGGAACAAATTATATTCAAGTAGAAAACAAAGGAAGCACAATCACAGACAATTCAGTACGAAACAATTCGGTGCAAGCCCACTATACAAGAATTGAAAACAAAAAAGCAAATGTAAGAAAAGAAGAAGTGAATAGGCAAATTCCAATTCATCAAAAGTTGTTTTACGGAACAATAGGTGTGTTAGATAACAGACCAAACAGCATTGCAAAAGTTTGGTTAGTTGACCCACCTGCAGTAGATATAGAAATGAATCCAGAGAAATACAAATTACTTGCACGACTTCATTATTACTTGGATGAGTTTAGAAATATCGGTGTGAGAGAAAAGATAACAAAAGCGTTGGAGAAAAGGATTAAACTTATTGAAGAAGCCCAAAATTACTTAGAGTTAGACAACAAACCTTTAGAGGGTAACTTTTCAAAACAAGGAGCATTTTATCTTTACATGGATGGTAAAATGTTTGCAGCGGTTAATACTAATGAAGCGTTTGGTAGAATCTTTATTGCAGAAATCAAACAAAGAAAACTCGCTTACCTTATAGCATTTTCTAAAACAATTATGAGATACATTGTAAAACAGGACTTCAAATCAATCCTTAGTTACAGTTATAATCCTCACTTCATTAACGAAAGTGTTCAAGTTTTGATGCGGTTAGGTGAAAAGGAAAATGAAGAAACTAAGTTGCCTGTCAACTTGAAGTTTGTTTTTAATGAACGGAGAAAATATTTTAAGGCAACCTATTTTGGAAAAATACGCCACTCAACTGACGGAAGAATTTTTGGCTTACTGAATGAAGAACCAATAATTGTCAATGAGAAATCTTCTTAAACTTCACGAAGCAGTTGCGGTTGTTTTGTTAAGCAAACCAGACAGGACAGCAACCTTTCAGGCCATTGCTGAAGAGGTTGATAGAAGAAATTTATTTCCATTAAGAAAAGGAGGAATCACTTTAGCGGAACAAATAAAATTGCGGACATCAATATCATCAAGCAAATACAAACAATGGTTTGAGTTTATGAAACCAGATAAGATAAAACTAAAATGAAAGCCGACGCATTTGCAAGCACATTGACAAAGCCCCACGAGCTAATGCTTAAACCGAATCATTGTCAAAGAGCAAGCAAAGCAGACCAACCACAAGAAATTGGAAACTATAGATCGACAATGGTTTACAGAATATGAAGACAGAACACTAGGCAGTAACATTGTTCTAAGGCAAACCAAAATTTAGCAAGTTATTATCACGCGACAAATTCGTGGATGTCGACATACGGTTTGCCCCTTTCAACAACAGAGAAAGCCCTGAATAGTATTTTATTCGGTAGTCAACGCCTTTGTCAACGCCCTTTTTGAGTAATACAGAAGATTTTCCCGTTTCCCGATAACCGGCAGGTTAATAAAAGCCTGGTACGCCCCTATTTGCACTTATAATGCGATTGGCTGAAGCACGGTTTTTTCCCAATTTTCGTATTTAGATTTCAATTGGTTGAAAATTTCCGGTTTGGCGGCTTTTAAATCGCTCTTTTCACCGGGATCATCGAACAGGTTAAACAGGTACTCCCCTTTTTCATCCTGTATATATTTCCATTCCCCCGATCGGATTGCTTTTTGCCTTGTCCGTTGAAATGTCCGCCAATATAGAGTCCTGTCAATTACTTTACCCGGAGAAATCATAACCGGCATCAGGTCCATTCCGTCAAAAGGAAAGTCAGGAGGTGGCTGAACACCTGCTGCAGATAAAATGGTTGCAGTCCAATCCATTGTCACTATAACCTGCTCTGAAACGCCACCGGCCTTAATCGTACCGGTCCACCTGGCAAAGGCAGGAACTTTAATGCCACCTTCCCATAAAGTACCTTTCGATTTCATTAATCCGGCATTATCCGAAAACCTTTCACCCCCATTATCATTTGTAAAGATTACCAGTGTGCGTCCGGATAATTCTCCATCCAAAGCCTTAATGATATTTCCAACTCCTTCATCCAGGCTTTTCATCATCTGAGCATAAATTTCAGGAGATCCTCCGTCCCTGAAATCAACAGAATCAGGATAAGGCCTGGCATCCGGACCTTGCCACGGCCAGTGAGGAGCATTATAAGTGATGACCAGAAAAAATGGTTTATCATGCTTTCCCTTTATAAATGAAATTGCTTTTTGCGTAAATAATTCGGTCAGATAACCATCCATTTCAACCAATTGATCGTTTTCATACAAATCAGGATTCCCGTTATCCCCTTTGTGTGATATATAATCTGCAGCACCGGTACGAATGCCAAAAAAATAATCAAATCCGTTTTTAAGAGGACTATGTTGCGGAAGAACTCCAAGATGCCATTTCCCGACCAATGCAGTTTGATAACCTCCGGATTTTAAGAGTGAGGCTATTGACGGATAATCAGCAGTTAATCCATATTCTCTGTCTTTTTCGGAAGAGGTAAGCGGTTCCAATAAACCAACAGGAGTTCTGGCAGGATAGCGCCCTGTCATAAATGCTGTACGGGTTGGGGTACAAAGCGGTCCTGCCGAATAAGCATTAATAAATTTAACTCCCTGTTTGGCAAGATCATCCAGATGTGTTGTTTGATAGTCTTTTCGGCCATATCCGCTGAGATCTCCATAGCCCATATCATCGGTCATTATATAAATGATATTGGGACGGGAAGGCTGAGAAGACAAATCAGACCAGGAAAATGACAGAACTAAAGAGAAGAGAATTATGATTCTCTCATAAGAAGTACAGTTTAAGTTGAACATAGTAGTTTTTTTAGACGTTGGTGATCCGGTTCATCTAAACAATTGCTATTCAACTATGTTCGATTTAGGCCGAACGAGGCAGAGCCGCGTCCGAACTTCTGGAAAATTACAATTCCCTTATCCAGATATTCCTAAAGGTGGTGGGATTGCCGTGCTGCTGCAATTGTATCGGGCCATCACCATGTTCTTTAATGATGTATTGCGGGATACCCGGGAAAACAGTAGGACCCTGAATTTCTACATTATTCTGGATTAAAACACCATTGTATAAAACCGTTATTCTCGGAGGGGTGAAATAGGTATGATCATCCTTAAATCGTGGCGCTGTATAAATAATATCGTATGACTGCCATTCACCTTCTTTACTGGCCGGATTTACAAGCGGGGCATATTGCATGTAAACCGCACCGGCCTGCCCGTTGCGGTATGTGCGGTTGCTATAGCTGTCGAGTATCTGAACCTCATAATTTCCCTGGATGATCACACCGCTGTTTCCCCTGTCCTGACCGGTTACAGTAGCAGGCAAACCCACAGGAGTTTTCCATTCAATATGTAACTGGAAATCCCTGAATGTACGCTTGGTTTGTGCTGTGCCGGATGAAGCCTGAGGCTGCATACCGCCATCCTTAATTACCCATGAAATCGGTTTTTTCCCGCCCGGGCCGCCCATTCCCCAGGTGATTTCTTCCCATTCGTCAAGGTTTTTACCGTCGAATAAAACAATGGCATCTGAAGGAGGCGCATCATCCACCTGTCCCGCTTCAATTTTCTTTACTTCCGGTTCCATGATGTGCTTGACATTAGTAAAGAAAATATTCTGCTGCATGGGAGTCAGTGAATCGAACTTCTGCATAAATTTTTTTACAATGGCCTCTTGCTCGGCATAATTGAAGGGCATTTGCACTTTAGGCTTTTCGTTTTGAGCGTTGATTAACATGCACCACAGTGCAAATAACAGAAAAGTTACCAGGTGTTTCATTTTATATTGAATTAGATAATGAGTTCAATCCAAGGAATCAGACCTATAAAGTTATAGATTTTAACAGTCTTTCCAACAAGCCAAAATTTACATACCTTTCGGAGGCATTTAAATTTACACAGAATGAAATCTTTTTCAATTGCTCTTTTTACGGTGTTGTTTCTTTTAATCAAGCCTTTGGAGGCTCAGACCTTCCAGAAAACATCATCCGGTGTTAAAACCACCATCCATTCCGTTCAGATCGAGGTCCGGTTTTACACACCCTCTATTGTGAGGATCATAAAGTATCCTGAAGGGAGATCACCGGAGAAACAAAGTCTGTCGGTTGTAAAGACACCTCAGGCCGTTGCGTTCAGCGCCAATAAACAAGGTGAGAAACTTGTTATTAAAAGCGATCATCTCATTGTTTCAGTCAGCCTCAGCAACGGAGATATCCGTTTCGAAAGTGAAGGCAGACCATTGATAAATGAAAAACAATCCGGTGCATCATTTACCGATTTTAATGATGCCGGTGAAAAGACATATTCGGTTTCACAAGCCTTCCTTCTGGATAAGGATGAGTTCATTTATGGCCTTGGCCAGCAACAGCAGGGCCGTATGTCACAGAGGGGTGTAAAGCTCCATATGATCCAGGGTAATACGGATGATTACATTCCATTCTTTTTGTCTTCAAAAGGATATGGCCTATTCTGGGATAATTACTCCCCCACGGTTTTTGAAGACAATCCTGAAACCACAAGTTTTACATCTGAATCAGGTGATTGCATCGACTATTACGTGATGTATGGCGGCAATGCCGATAAGGTAATTGCCTGCATGCGTGAATTAACCGGCCAGGCTCCCATGTTTCCGTTATGGACATATGGCTTCTTTCAAAGCAAGGAACGATACAAAAGCCAGGATGAATCACTTGATGTGGTGAAAAAATACAGGGAACTGCAGGTGCCGCTTGACGGCATTATCCAGGACTGGCAGTACTGGGGCAGCAATTATCTCTGGAATGCCATGGATTTCCTTAATGCCGGTTTTTATGATCCACAGAAAATGATAAGGGATGTGCATACCAACAATGCCCACATGCTTATTTCAATATGGAACAGCTTCGGCCCCATGACCAAGCAATACAGGGAACTTGAAAAGATAAATGCACTTTTCAATATCGAAACATGGCCCCAGTCGGGTTCCGAAAAATGGCCACCCAGGCTCGATTATCCTTCAGGAGTAAGGGTTTATGATGCTTACAATCCGGCTGCACGCGATATATACTGGAATTACCTGAATAACGGCATCTTTTCATTAGGCATGGATGGATGGTGGATCGATTCATCAGAACCCGACCATTTCAATCCCAAGCCTTCCGATTATGATACAAAGACATACCTTGGCTCATTCAGGAAGGTTCGGAATGCTTATCCACTGATGACGGTGGGTGGAGTATCCGATCATCAGAAAGCAGTTTCCAGGGATAAGAGGGTATTTATTCTTACCCGTTCCGCTTTCGCCGGTCAACAGCGCTATGGGGCGAATACATGGTCAGGCGATGTGATAGCTTCATGGGAAGCATTGAGAAACCAGATTTCAGCAGGATTGAATTTTTCACTTTGTGGTATTCCTTACTGGAACTGCGATTTAGGAGGTTTCTTCCTGTGGAATTTCAAGAACCCTCTTCAAAACCCCGATTACAGGGAACTCCATGTAAGATGGGTTGAGTTCGGTACATTTATTCCCATGATGCGTTCGCATGGAGAAGGGGCGCCCCGGGAGATTTACCAGTTCGGCATAAAGGGAAACCCTATTTACGACGCTATCGAAAAGTATATCAAACTGCGATATAAACTGCTGCCCTATATTTATTCAACATCATGGAATGTTACGGCCAGCCAGGGCAGTATGATGCGTGCGCTTGTAATGGATTTCGCTGCAGATAAAGACGCCCTGAACATAAATGATGAGTATATGTTCGGAAAATCGTTATTGGTAAGTCCTGTAACCAATCCCATGTATTGGAAAAACCAGGTTCAGGGAAAAGACACGGTGAAAGTTGAAGATTTCGGTTCGGTAAAAACAAAAGAGGTTTACCTGCCCAAAGGAACCGAATGGTATGACTTCTGGACCGGTGAGAGGTTAGCAGGCGGACAAACGTATAAGAAAGAAACGCCCCTTGATATTATACCTGTTTTTGTAAAAGCCGGTTCTATTCTGCCAATAGGACCCGAAGTACAGTATGCCACAGAAAAAAAATGGGACAATCTTGAGATCCGGGTGTACAGAGGTGCCAATGGCGAATTCACTCTTTACGAAGATGAGAACGACAACTACAATTATGAAAAAGGCAAGTATTCCACCATTACATTCACCTGGAATGAAAACAAAAAAGAATTGATAATCGGAAAGCGCAAAGGTGATTTCCAGGGCATGCTGACGACAAGGAAGTTTAATATCATTTCTGTAGACAAGAAGAAAGGAACCGGCTCTGATTTATCAGTGAAATACGACAGGGTTGTGGATTATGCAGGAGAGAAAATTGTGATTCGGCTTTAAAACTGATACTGGATATTGGATGCTTGATACTGGAGTCCTGCGGGCACGTTGCTTGCCATGAATTATAAAACCGGCATAAATGCCGGTTTTTTGACGAAATGTGCATGAGTGTTATAGCCCCGGCATGAATGCCGGGGCAATTGTTGAAACCTATAATTCCCTTATCCAGATATTCCTGAAAGTTGTTGGATTACCATGCTGCTGCAACTGGATGGGACCATCGCCATGTTCCTTTACCGGATACTGCGGGATACCGGGGAAAACAGTTGGGCCTTGTATTTCAACGTTATTCTGAACCAATACACCATTGTAAAAAACAGTGATTCTTGGGGGTGTGAAAAAAGTTTTGTCGTCTTTAAACCGGGGCGCGGTATAAATAATATCATACGACTGCCATTCACCCTCTTTCCTGGCCGGATTCACTAGCGGGGCATACTGCATATAAACAGCACCTGCCTGCCCGTTCCGGTACGTTCTGTTATTATAACTGTCAAGTATCTGAACTTCATAATTTCCCTGGATAATAACCCCGCTGTTACCTCTATCCTGACCTGCCACTGTTGCGGGCAAACCTACCGGGGTTTTCCATTCAATATGCAACTGGAAATCCCTGAATGAACGCTTCGTTTGCGCTGTGCCTGATGATGGCAAGGGTTGCATGCCCCCGTCTTTTATAACCCAGGAAATCGGTTTCTTCCCGCCGGGACCACCCATACCCCATGTCATTTCTTCCCATTCGTCGAGGTTGCTGCCATTGAAAAGAATGATGGCATCAGAAGGCGGGTCATCATCTACTTTACCCGGTTCAATTTTCACAACCTCAGGTTCCATGATATGTTTTACATTGGTAAAAAAAATGTTTTGCTGCATGGGAGTAAGCGAATCGAATTTCTGCGTAAATTTTTTCACTATGGCTTCCTGCTCAGCATAATTAAAGGGCATTTGTTGTTTTGGCTTTTCATTTTGTGCGTTAACAACCATACATAATACTGCGAACAACAGCGAAATAAATACTTGTTTCATTTTTAGGTGAATTACATTATTACTTTTTTTGAATCACTATAAAGTTATTGATTTTGAAGTCTGTTATATTTTTAATCTGTCCTATTTTTTACTTATCTTTCGAATAAACCAAAATAACTATTTAGGATTAACCATGGAATACCCTTTCAGACAATAAACTGGTATTATGAAGAATATATTATTGTGTCTCAAAAGACATTCACTTTTAATTTTAATAATTCTTGTCTTTCTCCTTTTAAAGATCAGTTATTTGAAATTACCTTTTTTTTGGGATGAAGCCTGGTCATATGCCGTTGCCGTTTTTGACATGAATAAGCATGGGCTTGCTTTTTTCCCGGGACAAGGAAATACTGAACTTACACGAGGCCACCCGCTTTTATTCTATTTTCTGTCGGCTTTATGGGTAAAATTATTTGGCGAAAGTATTTTCCTTATCCATCTGTTCAGTTTACTCATTTCATGTGTACTTCTCGTTGCTGTATTTTTTTTAGTTAAGAAACTTGATAAAAAAGAGAGTGCCTTAATTATAGTGACACTGCTTGTTTTGCAACCCATTTTTTTTGTGCAGAGTAGTTTATTGCTACCTGAAATAATGCTGACGCTCTGGATAATCCTTATGCTTCATTCCTATGTTCAAAAGAATTGGAAGCTTTATATACTTTTCTCCTCATTACTGGTTTTAACCAAAGAAACCGGAATTGTTGCAATAGCTTCAATACTTATTGACAGGATATTATTGGAATATCTTTTCAGCAAGCCCACCAGGTCGTTTGAATTAAAAAAAACTCTTCAGCAATTAGTCATTCTCATTATACCGCTCGGGCTTTTTGCTGTCTTTATGATAATACAAAGAATCAGATCAGGTTGGTTTTTGTTTCCCGAACACACAAATTTCATGGTATTTGACGTTTCTGAAATTAAAAACAACCTTGTATTAATCAAGGAAATATTTTTCGCGGACGGCAGAAAGTACTTATTTGTTCTTTCATTGATGTGCATCAGCTTTTTATTGGGAAGAAAAAAACTGGATGTACAAACCAGTCGGTTCATTGCTTTATGCTGGTTGTTTATTCTTCTCTATTTATTGTTCTGTTCAATGAACTTCTTTGCTTCAAGATATCTTCTGACTGCAGTTGTCATATTTATTATTGCAAGTATATTACCGATAGTTAAAAGTCTTGATAATACCCTGATGAAAATAGGTTTTACACTGCTTTTCGGACTTATATTTATGTATTACACTTTTTTTAAAGAACCCGTAGCACAGGATGTTTCGATTGGTTATAAAAACAATATCTTGCTTCACCAACAGGCAATTCATTTCGCAGAGGATCTGAATCTGAGTAATCAAAAAATCTATTCAACCTTTCTCATGCAGTATTATATGGGAATTCCTGAGTTAGGGTATTTAAAAAATAAAAAACCTTACATTCTCAGGAATAAATCAGACATTTATGATATGTATATATTTTGCAGTAATGAAAAGGATACGTTGTATAATGAAATCGCAACCAACCCGGAATATAAACTATTGAAACGGTTTGCAAACAATAAAGATTGGATTGAATTCTACAGAAAACAAATAGACCCTAAATAACATCTGAATAAGCATCTTTTTATAAATGAAAAACGGTATTCCTTTTCAGACAATCAGCTGGCCGGACATAGCAAAAGACGAGTTTAAAGGTGAAACTGGCGTTGCATACTGGCAAACCAAATTATTTGATGGCCTGCGTATACGAATTGTTGAGTATTCACCCGGCTATCTTGCCGATCACTGGTGCCGGAAGGGCCATATCGTTCATTGTCTTGAAGGAGAGTTTGTAAGCGAATTGCAGGATGGACGTGAAATCCTTTTAACCAAAGGGATGACTTATGTGGTTTCAGATGAGTTAAGTTCTCACCGGTCGAAGACAACAAACGGCGTTAAACTTTTAATAGTTGACGGGGATTTTCTGAAATGATAAGCAACAGGCAAAGGATATTTGAAATAGTCATGGTAATACTTACCGGATTGGGGAAACTGATTTTTGTTGATTTCCTTAATCTGAAATTTGTGTACATCATTACCACCATTGCTTTCTGGAGCACTTACTTTGTTTATCGTGTATCTAAAAATAAAAAGCTGATCAACTACTGGGGCCTGTCCTTCTCAACGATCTCAGGCACTATGAAAATATTAGCCATTCCCGGGTTAATAATTCTTATAGGGTTAATTATTTATGGAATTTTCACCATTCACTTCAGCTGGAATATCCTTTTTGTATTAATTACTTATCCGATCTGGGGCCTTGTTCAACAGTTTCTGATGATGAGTTTATTTGCAGGAAATTTAAAAGATTATGAGGGTAAGAATATCAATACTGCCTTCATTGTAATTATTACTTCCTTCCTGTTTTCAATTGTTCATTATCCCTCATTTGCGTTGATTGCCGTTACATTTGCAATGGCAATTATCTATTCTCTGATCTTTTTATCAAAGCGAAACATATTACCACTGGGAATATTCCATGGAGTGCTGGGTGCATTATTTTATTACGTGGTTCTTCAAAGGGATGCATGGCTAGAATTTTTTTCAATTCTCAATAAATAAAGTTACAGCGGTAAATTTGACAATTTTACGGAGGAAACATTTGATGAATTATAAAAGAAATTTAACAGCATTCAATCATATTAATACGACGCTGACAGGTCTGCGACGCTGTCAGGTCTTAAATCTGAACAAATGAAAATTGATCACATAGCGCTCTGGGTTGACGATCTTGAAAAGATGCGCCTGTTTTATTTGAAGTATTTTGATGCCGTCAGCAGTGAGAAATATACAAATGATAAAAAAGGGTTTTCATCTTATTTCTTAACTTTCAAAGACGGAGAAACACGCCTTGAAATCATGAACAGGACAGACATTGTTGACGAGCCGGTTAAAAGGGGATTTATGAAAGGCTTCGCTCATCTTTCGTTTTCTGTGGGAAGTAAGGAGCTTGTAAACCAATTAACCGAAAAACTTCGTGCCGATCATTTTACAATTGCCGGGGAACCCCGTACGACAGGAGACGGATATTATGAGAGCGTGGTGTTGGATCCGGAAGGGAATTGGGTGGAGATAACGATATGATATATCATGCATAGTTACAAAATACACTTATCAGAGATATTTTATTAATATGCTATTTAACTGTCAGTTACGTTTAGACGAAGTCAAAGACTTCGCCTGGCACATTTTTAAACACCGACGCTGTCAGGTCTGCGACGCTGACAAGTCTTGCTTCATTGTTCCCGCGCCGGCATGAAGTTTTAACATATCACAGGCATAATCCATTGCTTGCTGAAGGTGTTCCGTTCCCGCGAACGCATAGATAACCCAGAGAATATGAGTTGTTTCAGGTCGAATAGAAGTACGTTCCTCGTCGCTCGTCGGATTGCCGATCGGGCCTTTTGAATCGCGCAAAACAGGCAGGTTTTCTATATTCAGCAGCCCGCGCCCGATGCCGTTATATATTTCATCTGCACGACCCATACTCAGTTCAACCGTACCTTCAATATAAGCAGCATCAAAGCCGCCAATTGAAAAACCGGTTTTCAGCGATACCAGGTTAATAATATCCACAAGTGTATTGATCTGATACAAATCCTGACCTTTCACAATACGGCGCATAAGGGCTTCTGCACTGGGCCGATACCGGCTCGGATCTTTGCCGCATAAGGAATACATTTTTCTGGTGGCAGCAACCTGTGGCTGATCTTTTATCGCTTCAAATGACAGTGATTGTCTTATATGGGTAGTACTGTTTTGGATTTCGTTCCACAATTCAGCATTGTAACTGCTGTTCGTGACCTTGCCTTCAATTATACCCAGAGTAACCAGGGGATTTAAATCCCTGATGACCTTACCGATCTTTACTTCGATGGAATTCATATTTCATCCTGTGAAAAGTTAAAAATACGAAATCCTCCTGTAAATAAAATCAGGCAAGCGTTATACTGTCGTCAAGATAAACATCCTGAACAGTATTCAATAATCCGACGCCCTCGTT
This sequence comes from Bacteroidales bacterium, assembly GCA_035299085.1. Lineage (NCBI taxonomy): Bacteria > Pseudomonadati > Bacteroidota > Bacteroidia > Bacteroidales > Bacteroidales bacterium. The sequence goes on from DATGXG010000048.1 coordinate 168,497, forward strand.
AAAAGGCCGCTGAAAAGCTTTCCTTCCCAGTATCAAACCCATACCTCCTGCTCTTTTATTTACTACAGCCGTTACAACAGCCTCCTGCAAATCGCTTTTTCCAAGACTCTCTCCACCGCTGTTAATCAGTCCAACGCGACCGCTATAGCAGTTCAACACCTGGTACCTGGTAAGATCAATGGGATGATCGGTTGTGAGTTTTTCATATACCAGCTTATTTGTCTTTCCCTGATTTGTGGCCAGGAAGCCGCCATTATTCACAGGCAGCTTCTGTTTTATTATGTCGGCCTGGATGGTTACACCGAGGTGATTAGCCTGTCCTGTTAAATCAGCCGATGTATGATAATCTTTCCCGCCTGTTTTAAAAGCATTGTTCCGGGTGTAACACCAGAGGATGGTTGCCATGCCCATATCATGCGCCAGTTGGAAGGCAGTTGATACTTCCTGCAATTGTCTTGTACTTTCTTCACTGCCCCAGTAAACAGTGGCTCCTATTGCAACAGCCCCCATTTCCCATGCGCTTTTAACAGTGCCATAAAGAACCTGGTCATAGCGGTTGGGCATGCTCAGCAGCTCATTGTGATTGATTTTTACTATGAAGGGAATTTTGTGGGCATATTTACGACTCATTATGCCAAGAACGCCGTATGTGGATGCCACAGCATTACATCCTCCTTCGATAGCCAGCTTTATGATGTTCTCAGGGTCAAAATAAATCGGGTTTACTGCAAATGCAGATCCTGCGCTGTGTTCAACACCCTGATCGACCGGCAGAATACTGCAGAAACCGGTATTCGAGAGCCGTCCATGCTGAAGCAACGCCTGAAGGCTGCGCAGTACCTGGTTATTGCGGTTGCTGTTCATCCAGATTTCATCAACGTGATTACCTGAGGGAGTATGAATTACAGTACTGTCGATCGTATTGCAGGTATGGTTAAGAAGTCCGTCTGCCTTTTCCCCGAGTATCTCAATTATCTTGCTGTTTGCCATGGTTTTGTTTTATATAAGGAAACATAATAAAGGAGGGATGGTTTAAGCGGGATGCTGGATACTGATAAAGATCGTCATTGCGAGGAGCGTGAATCGACAATGATTATAGAAATAATTAATTGCGACGAAGCAATCTACCCGAACAGGAACGGCGCTTCAAAGAGTCACTTTATGTAAATAAAGTCTGTCTTGGCAAGGCTCATCCTGTGCGGTCAGATTGCTTCGTCGCGATACATTTTGGTATAATCAATTATAATTCATGCTCCTCGCAATGACGGATTACCTAAGTTAATTTATTGTTAATATAAGCCAATGCCGAACAATCAATTCCAATTCTGTTTAATTTCATTGCATCAAACGCAAAACAGAATTTACTACCTTTCACATTATTTAATAAACCTATTCAACATATCCAAAACATTATGAACACCAATAGTCGCAGGTCTTTCCTTAAAAACAGCTTTATAGGCATATCCGGCACGGCACTGATTCCTTCAATAACCGCATCTGCCGGCGTGAAAACAATAAATGAACTTCCGGTCCGCAAGCTCGGTAAAACCGGGATTCAGGTTCCGCTGATCAGCATGGGGACAAGTGGCGCCTCAAGTACTGGATTTATAAAAGCAGCCTATGATGCCGGAATCAGGTTATTCTTTTCTGCAACCTATTATGGTGAGGGGAATAATGAAATCCTTGTCGGCCAGGCCCTGAAAGACATACCCCGGAGCAGCTACATGGTTGGAACTGCTGCATCACCCGATGGTATGGATATGCGTTCAGGTACCCTTTCTGCTGCTTTTACCAGTGAAGGATATATTAAGAAAGCAGAAGAAAGCCTTAAACGTTTTGGCATGGAACAAATCGACTTTGTGCTTCTTCCTTTCGCCGGCAAAAAAGAAACCGTTCTGCATGAAGGGGTTTTGAAAGCCTTTGAGCAGCTTAAAAAGCAGGGTAAGGTAAAGTATGTGGGAATCGCTTCGCATTCCGACAGCATTGAGGCATTGGACGCAGCGGCTTCATCGGATATCTACGATGTAGCCATGATTGGTTACAATTTCAAGAGTCCGGATCTTGAAGCCTATAACCAGGCCATTAAGCGGGCTGCCAAAGCAGGGATCGGGATTGTTGGCATGAAAACTACTGCAGGTGCAGGAAGGAATAAAACAGGTCCGGCTGTTAATGTGACGGCAGCCCTGAAATGGGTTTTAAAAAATGAGGATATTACAAGCATTGTCTCCGGTATGTCATCGTTGGATGAACTTCAGAAGAACATGGCCATGCTGAAGAACCTGAACATGACCGAACAGGAAATCAACGACCTGAAACTGGCTTCAGTTGAAATGAATAAGGGACTGTATTGCAGGCAGTGTAAGGAATGCATTCCACAGTGTCCGAATGAGCTGGATATTCCCACTCTCATGAGAAGCTACATGTATGCTTACGGCTATAAAAACAGGGAACAGGCCTGGTATACGCTGGCAGACGCCGGAATTAAAGGCAATCCCTGCAGTTCTTGCGACGGCTGTAATGTGAATTGCAGCAGTGGATTTGATGTAAAAGAGAGGATTACCGATATCGCCAGGCTAAGTGATGTGCCGGTGGAGTTTGTGAGGGCGTGAATATTGAACGTCATTGCGAGCCTTCGATTCCTGCGAAGACGAAGCAATCTGCCCGAACAGGCAGGACCTTATCAGGAGATATACATCGGTACCTATTTCTTTTGGCAAGGGTTTTCCTGTGCTGACAGATTGCTTCGTCGACTAAATATACTGGTATAATCAGAGTTATTTCTGGCTCCTCGCAATGACGGGCTTTTGGCTACGGTTTATCCACAAGAACCTTCCACTCTCCGTTCTTCTGCTTCTTCCAGGTGGCGAGGTAAATGCCGTGTGATTCGACAATTCCCCCGTTGCCTGGCATGCGGGTTGTCCATTTTCCGTAGGTGGAACCCAGATCCCCTGATACGTCTGCTCCCTCAGCATGCCAAGTGCACAGGAAACCGGGCTGATTCATCAGGCCTTTCCAATAGTTTTCCAGATTTGCATGGCCTTTTATTATAAGGGTTCCGTTTACTGCAAATCCCATACTGTCATAGAAAGCAGCCATTTTCACAGGATCATTTGATGAACAGGCAAGTTGCCAAAGGCTATCGGCTTCCAGTAACCTGGCGATATCTGGATTTACAATTTCCGGAGCTTTTTTACATGAAGTAATCAAAGCCAGCAGGCAGATTAGAGTGTACCATTTCATGAGAAGTGAAATTGAGATTACACTTAAAAGTACAATTAATTTTCGTTATACAAAACCGAACGGAATACCGGCTCTTCGCAACATAACATCGGATATATTTGTTATACACATGGTTGCCAGCCGGCCTCGTTAACAGAAATATTCAATTCAATTATGCATCAACCAAACCATAAGTCATATGCCCTGATAACCGGTGCCAGCAGGGGACTGGGAAAAGAGATTGCCGAAGAACTGGCTATGAGAGGGATTAACCTTCTGCTGGTTTCACTCAAAAATGAAGGACTTGCTGATCTCGGGCATCAATTATCTAAAAGAAATAAAATAGAAGTAAAACATATTGAAGCAGATCTTTGTGAATCAAACACCGTATTTCATATAGCGGAATGGGCTAAGGCAGCGGGACCTGTCAGCATACTTGTGAACAATGCCGGTATGGGCGGCACATATGCTTTTGAACAGGCGCCGGTTGAATATATTGACAATATCATCCAGCTTAACATCAGGGCCACGTCCCTCCTCACCCGGTTAATGCTGCCTGTTCTGAAATGCCAGCCCAGTGCTTATATATTGAATGTATCGAGTCTTGCTTCCTTTTCACCTGTGGCTTATAAAACCGTGTATCCGGCATCCAAAGCGTTTATATGGTCGTTTTCAAGAGGACTTTATGAAGAGCTTAAAAATACAAGTGTTTTTGTAAGTGTTGTTCATCCGGGACCTATGCGCACAAATGCCGATGTTACAAACCGCATTGCAAGTCAAAGTCTGGTTGGCCGGCTTGGAGTTATGTCAACCCGTGAAACAGCCACGATTGCTGTAAACAAGCTTTTCGCAAGAAGAACACTTATAATTCCGGGCTTTTTTAATAAAGTTAACTGGCTGATGACAAAGATTTTCCCCCTGTGGTTGAGGCTTATTGTTCTATCTAAGGTGATGAAAAAGGAAATCCGGCCATTCAGTGTTATAATAAACCGGACACCGGTCAAACATAATCTTTAACTTTACCGGAAATACAGCCTATTATGAAAAAGAGCGCCGGAATCCTTGTTTACAGGTTAAAAAAGGATAAACCTGAGGTTTTGCTTGTACATCCGGGAGGGCCTTTTTACAAAAACAAAGATATCAGCACATGGACTATCCCAAAGGGAGAATTCGACGATAACGAAGATGCTTTTGAAGCTGCAAAGCGTGAATTTCTTGAAGAAACCGGTTATGAAATTGAGGGAAATTACATTCAGCTGTCGCCTGTAAAACAGAACGGCGGAAAATGGGTGCATGCCTGGGCGGTTGAATGCGATCTTGATACGGATAATATTTGCAGCAATACATTCACATTGGAATGGCCTCCAAAATCGGGTAAAAAGCAGGACTTTCCGGAAATCGACAAAGCCGGCTGGTTTACAATTGAACAGGCACGTGAAAAGATACTGAACGGGCAGATACCGATACTGGAGGAGTTGATGCAAAACGTTATTGCGAGGAGCGGGGCGTAACCCAGCCGTCATTGCGAGACTTCGATTCCTGCGAAGTCGAAGCAATCTGCCAGCGCAGGAAATACCTCGCCAAGACAGACTCCAGGACCTCAAAGTAGGTCTTTGCCATGCCCTGCCTGTTCGGGCAGATTGCTTCGTCGCATTTTCATACTACTATAATCAGGTGTTTACCACGCTCCTCGCAATGACGTTTGCCTGAACCTTTAAACTCTTCAACTTGTTCCTTCCAAAACAAGGAAATGAATCCAACCCCGTTCAATGAAATCAATCCAGACATCACATCAGGCCGGAACCGGTCATACTGGACAATCTCATCAAAGCCTATCCAATTTGAAACGCTTAAAAAGAACATGGAAACCGATATACTGGTTATAGGCGGGGGTATTTCAGGATTAACTACAGCATATTGTCTTTCCAGGTCTGGCCGCAAGGTTGTGCTTGTTGAAGACGGATTTATCGGCAGCGGGGAATCAGGACGCACAACGGCCCATATAACCTATGCTCTTGATGACCGGTATTCAGAAATAGAAAACATGTTCGGTCATGAAAAAGCGCTTCTGGCAGCTAACAGCCATATGACGGCCATTCAATGGATCAATTCCGTTATCCACACTGAAAGCATCAGCTGTCATTTTAAAAGGGTTCCCGGTTACCTGTTCCTGCACAATTCAGATAAAATTGAAACCCTTGAGAAGGAGTACCAGGTCACCAAAAGTCTTGGTCTTTATACCGATGTTCTTCCTGAAACACCCGGAGTATCAGCGCTTATTGAAAAACGTTGCATTAAATTCCCTGGCCAGGCACAGTTTCATATTTTGATGTACTTAAAAGGACTTTCAGAAGCATTTATCAGGAAAGGAGGCAAAATTTTCACCGAATCCGGGGCTGAAAACATAACAAAAGAAGGAGCCACAGTCAACGGATATAAGGTAAAAGCCAGCCAGATTGTTGTAGCCACAAATTCTCCTGTAAATGACCTGGTGACAATGCACACAAAGCAATATACATATCGCACATATGTGATTGCAGCCAGTATCCGGAAGGGATCTCTTCCCTATTCACTCTGGTGGGATACCGGGGGCCAGCAGTCGAAATGGGTTACCAAGCCCTATCATTACGTGCGTCTTGAAGAATTTGATGAGAAGTTTGATCTTCTGATCGCGGGTGGCGAAGATCATAAAATCGGGCAGGCAGATAAAGAGAATATACCCGAACAGAACAGGTATGAAAACCTTGTAGCATGGACTCGTAAACATTTTCCGGCTGTTGAAACAATTGCCTATAAATGGTCAGGCCAGGTGATGGAGCCTGTGGATTCACTGGCATTCATCGGGAAGAATCCGGGTGATGAAAACATTTACATTATTACTGGTCACTCAGGTAACGGTATGACATATGGCACCATTGGCGGAATGCTGGTTTCGGATATGATACTGGGAAAGAAGAATATTTGGGAATCGCTTTATGATCCATCAAGAAAACCTACCCATGCAGGCGGTGATTTCGTGAAAGAGGCAGTGAACATGGCTGCCCAATACTCCGACTGGATTTCAGCAGGGGATGTAAAAGAACTGGCAGATTTGAAACCGAGGCAAGGTGGTATATTTACATCAGGATTAAAAAAAGTAGCTGTATACAGGGATGACATGAGCATATTGCACGCCTTTAGTGCGGTATGTCCGCATCTTGGCGGAATTTTACGCTGGAATGCGGATGAAATGTCATTTGATTGCCCGGCACATGGTTCAAGGTTCACAACCGGTGGAAAAGTAATTAACGGACCGTCGCAATCCGATCTTAAAAAAATAGAAATTAAGGAATAATTTTCTATTTTTGAAAGGGTTTCTTATCTGTATACCCACAAATCAACATTTCGCTTTACTGTTTTCATATGAAGTTCTGTTTGCTCTTTACCATAATTCTGATGATGGGATTGAAGGGTACCTGTCAGCCTGATACCAGTATTGTTCCCATAGTAGCCTACTGGAAAACCGGTGATATTTGGGGATTCAAAGTAACTAAAATTAAACAAACCATTCAGGATCAGAAAGTAGTTCAAAATGATTCCATTCATTACTTGGCAAAAATGGAGGTCCTGGCACAGGATTCTGATACTTATACACTTGACTGGACTATGGCAAACCCGTTTTATGACGCCTTCGGGTTACCTGCTTCGGTTAGAAAAAAATACCCGAACTACAACTATACAAATGTTATCTATAAAACAACTGAAACAGGCGTATACATTGGAATTCAGAACTGGCAGGAGATTGGTACAATGCTGAAAAAACTGATAGGTGAAAAAATTAGCAGCCTTTCTTCAGACACAATAAGTCAGGCCGGGCAGATCCGAAAAGAACTGAATTCTTTGTCATCAGTATATAATACTAAAAGGGGAATTGAACAGCTTGTCTTTAAAGAGCTGATGATGTTTCATTTTCCTCTTGGAAAACAATATACTGTAGGCAAAATATATAACTATAACGAGAAGGTGCCGGTGATGAAGAATAGTCAGCCTGCAACCGGAAACGGCATTATTGTGCTTCGACACTTAAACAAGGAAAAGCAGACTTGTGAGTTGTTGCAAAGAATGAAAGTTCTGCCCGACTCGGCGAACACCATGTTAAAAAACTATTTTTTGCACCTTGGCATGCGAAAAGAAGCTATTGCCGGTGCGATTTCGGAGTCAATTGTCAGTGTGTATGACGATAACATTTACAATTACTTAATTGATCCGGGTATTCCCTTAAAAATATTAGTATCGAGGGAGACCGTTATTGATGTTCTGGATGATCATGTGAAACAGATTGACAAGACTATTATCGAGAAAGTTCCTTAACCAAATCTCAGATACATGAATCCAATTGACCTCAAACCCACAAACACCACCCCTGCCATTGTTCTTCATGATGACAAACTACTGATTAAAGGCAGATCCATTCCGCTGAGCGAGGCTAAGTTTTATGATCCCTACATTGAATGGGCAAAGGATTGCAGGTTTGACCATCTTTATGTAGATATCAACCTGGAGTATATGAACAGCAGTTCTTCAAAAAAACTCCTGTATTTGCTTAAAACGCTCGACGGAAATCCTGCAATTCGTGAACTTACCATAACATGGTATTTTGAATCGGGCGACGATGAATTGAAAGACCAGGGAAGGTTATTCGAAAAATTAATGAAACATGCCCATTTCAGGTATGTAAAATACGGCGATAATTCTTAACGGCGTATTTTTCTTACCTGTTTTTGCTTTTCGACGGAAGCAACGCCCTGAATTCGCAGGTCGTCAAGGTCACGATCCTGTTCAACTTTGCCTGTAATTACACCTGATATTTTCAGAACCTGTGTTATTTCACAACCCAGGTTCTGAAGACGGCTTGCCACCTCATCAATAGTCCCGAGATAATCGTCAGTTACCGATGCAATAAAATATTTTTTCATAATACAAATTTTAGGGAGCCTGAACCAGTCCCGACCCTGCATCAACCGAACTGAGCTTAAGCCTCTTTGCATGTTGTGTAATCAAAGCCCAAACGCCAAGCGGTCCGGCTTTCTTGTTTTGTTCGAAAAACAATCCTGCAATACCTGCCACAAAAGGAGTTGCCATACTTGTGCCATCCCACTTTTCATGTTTTCCCTGTTCATTGATCATGCTGTATACTGAAACGCCCGGAGCTGCTATATCCACCTGTCCCCCTTTTGCTTTGGTTCCCCCGCAGGAAAAAGGTGCAATTTTCATAGAACTGTCAACTGCACCAACGGCCATTATAGAAGGGCAATTGGCAGGATGGCCGACAGGTGCTACAAAAGAAGGTCTGTTACTTTCATTTCCCGCGGCTGCAACAATGAGAGCTCCGTTTTTAACAGCCCTTTTTGCTACCGATTCATATGTTTCGGAATAAGGCTCTCCAGGCTGGCTAGCTGCGCCCAGCGACATGCTGATGACCCTGCACTTATTTGTCATTGCCCATTCGATACCGGCAAGAATGCCACCATCGGTCCCTTCGCCCTGGTCATCGAGAACCTTTCCCACGAATATATTTGACTCACATGCAACCCCATAGCGAAAACCGTCGGCATCCTTATACCCGCATGCAATTCCGGTGCAATGAGATCCATGTCCGTCGACATCGCCCGCCTTGCCCGTACTCACAAACTTTTTGGTTTTTATATTCCGGCCTTTCAGGTCTTCATGCTGTTTGAAAACACCCGTGTCAAGGATGGCAATGTTAACTCCTTTTCCTGTAAAAGGTGTCTCAAATACACCGGTGGCCTTTATTCCCCAGGAGAATTCAGCATTATCAGCGGGGGCTTTTACTTTACGAGTTCCGATTTTGTAAACATACCTTTCCGGCTCAACCGACAAAACACCTTTGCCAGCAAGCTCACGGTTAACAAAATCAATTTCATCTTCCCTGTTGAAGTTGATAACCGCCACGTTCAGCATTTCAAAATAAATGCCATCGCCGGTTGAAAAGGCCTTATCGAAATTTTCAGGATGGAGGGCGTAATCATTATAATGGGCCATCCGGATGGACGCATTATGAGTGGCCTTAAAAAACCGCTCACGTTTCAGATTTGAGTTTAGCAGGATCAGGTTTCGCCCTGTGTGCTTTTTTGTCTGAGTGTTTTTTGTTTTCATGAGAGAGTTTATTTGGGTTAAAGTATTGGGCTAAACGACACTTAAACAATGATTTCAAAAATAGTTGAAAAATGTAAACATTTTTCATATATTGCGACAAGAAGGTGAATAAATTACTGACAAAGCCTTATTCCTTAAACCCTTTATATGAAGAAAAAGATAATCCTTGAGTACTCCATCAACTCATCACCCAAAGTGGTTTATCCAAGGTTAAGCACTCCCGGCGGATTATCAGAATGGTTTGCCGATAATGTAAATATAAAGGGAATGCAATACAGTTTTTTTTGGGAAAACACTGAACAGAAAGCGGATATCATTCAACGGAAGGAGAATAAATACATCCGATTCCGCTGGGTTGATTCAACTGAACCTGAAGCACACTGGTTTGAATTCAGGCTGAACACTGACGAGCTTACGGGTGATACCGCATTGATCATCACTGATTTTGCCGATGACGACGATAAGGAGAGCGTTATTGACCTTTGGAATTCACAGGTTTCGAAGCTTAAGCATGTAATTGGCCTGTAATTGCTTTACCTCTCCAAAAATATCCTAGCTTTGTAAACGTTTTTGATGTTTTATTTATAGGAGACCGGCGTGAAACGTTTGCACAGATTGGTTATAAAATCCTTTCTCGGGCCATTTGTAATGACCTTCTTCATTGTCCTTTTCCTGCTTCTGATACAATTCCTCTTTCGTTACATTGATGAACTTGTAGGTAAGGGGCTGGGTATAAAAATTATTGGGGAATTCTTCATGTATGCATCAGCTGGCCTTGTTACTCTTGCATTGCCTCTTTCTGTGCTTCTTTCATCGCTGATGACATTCGGAAATATGGGTGAGTTTTATGAACTCACAGCCATTAAGGCATCCGGCATATCGCTTCAGAGGGTCATGATCCCGGTTGTCATCCTGGCCATATTGATTTCTGCGGCAGCTTTCTTTTTTGCCAATAATGTAGTTCCGATCACCAATTTAAAAATGCGGACTCTCAGGAACGACATGAAAAACCTGCATCCAGAGGTGGTCATTAATGAAGGTGTTTTCAATAAGCTCATTGAAGACCGTACCATCAGGGTAGGCAGGAAAGACCCTAACACCAATATGCTTTATGATATAAAAATATATGATCATTCAGGAAGCCGCGGCAATCTTGATGTGACAACGGCTGATTCAGGCCGGATGAAGATGACTGAAGACAAGCGGAATATGATTATTACCCTGTGGGATGGCTACAAGTATACCGAAGTAGAAGAAGGAAGACGCAGGCGCGACAGGCGTTACCCTCACAGGACGCTTAAATTCAGGGAAGAGAACATTATTATTGCGATGTCTGGATTTGAGATGACCCGAACGGATGAAAATATATTCAAAAGCTCTTACCAGATGCTTAATGTTTCCCAGCTTAAGCGTGCCAAGGATTCTTTGAAGAGGGACATCAGGATCGGCAGTGAAACATTTTCGCAAAATCTGATTACAAGCAGTTTTTTTAAGCTCAACAGCAAAGCCACAACCTTCGGACAACGGTACAACCAGATCCGTTATGCGCGAGATCAGAAGTTAGGGAGTTCAAAAGAAAATACAACAATCGGTGCTCCTGATCCATATGATCCCCTGAGAGTGGTTAACAGCCGGCCGGCCGGTAACCAGACTGTTACTAAACCCAAAACGGCCGAACAGAGGAAAGTAGAAGCCCGACGGGCTGCCTCAATGGCCCGAAGGGACCTTGCAAATCCTAAACCGGCTATTCCGGATACAATAGTACAGGCAAGAAGAGATTCCATTTTTGAGGCTGCTCAGAAAAAGCTGAAGAAGATCGACAGTTTTGACAGCCTGTATCAGTCGCTTTCTCTTGCCAATAAACACCGCGTAATAACCGAAGCCACCAATAATGTATCATCGAATACCTACATGGTTCTCACCTCAACCGAGCGAATGGATTATGAGACCCGGAAACTACGCAAGCATGAGATCGAGTGGCATCGCAAATTCACTCTTTCAATTGCCTGTCTTATCTTTCTGTTTATAGGCGCACCTCTTGGTGCTATTATCCGTAAAGGCGGACTCGGCTTGCCGACCGTAATTTCAACCCTGCTGTTCATAATGTACTATGTGATCTCATTAATCGGGCAGAAACTGGTTGAAGAGAGCATCTTAACTTCGTTCCAGGGAATGTGGCTGTCTTCATTCATACTGATCATAGCCGGAATATTCCTCACCTACCAGGCGACCAATGACTCGGCCATTCTCAACATCGACACCTACCTCAACTGGATTCGTGAAAAAGCCGGATTAAGGCGAGGCGCGCTTCTTGAAAAGAAGATGCACATTGCGGGAAAATTCGAAATTATTGAGATACCAAGGACCCAACTTCAGGATAATTTCAGGGAAATAGGAGAAATGGCGGGGCGGTGTGTACAGCAGCTTGAAAATGACACAACATGGTCTGAACTCTTTAAGAAATCACTTCATAACACAGGTTTCTTCTATCTTCTTGAATTTGGTATACATTACAACAGTTTTCTCGACCAGGTAATTTTAAGTACCTGGTTCAGGATACCGTATTTTGAAAAGAGACTTGAAGAATTTCCTATTATTCACGGCCGGATAACTTCTGAATTTTTTAAACTTAAAACGTACCGCCTGATTGCACTGATTATTTTCCCTGTAGCCCTGATCAGGCTTTTCCATTTGAGGTTTAAAATCTACCAGTTAAAAAGGAATCTTATGCAGGTTTCGGATTTATCAACCGGTATGATTAATTTATTGAACAGTTCCACCTACAGAAACATATTAGTTACGCTTGAATGAAAATACTGCAACTGACCAATAAACCTCCATATCCGCCACGAGACGGTGGTTCACTGGCTATGTTCGGTATGGCAAAAGCGTTAAAAAGCCTGGGCCATGAAATAGTTGTTCTCACTATGTTCACAGATAAACACAGGTTAAAACTCGAACAACATAAGGAATTCAGCAAGATAATGGAAGTGCATACCGTGTATGTCAATACGATTGTCAATCATACAGGTATGCTGATGAATTTACTGTTTTCCAAAAAGCCCTATACAGCTACAAGATTTTATTCCCGCGTTTATGCCAATGAGTTGGCGAAACTGTTGCAAAGCCGGCACTTTGATTTTGTTCAGCTCGAAGGTTTGTACCTCACTCCCTACATACCGGTAATTCGCAAATATTCAGATTCAAAGATTGTTTTGCGTGCCCATAACATTGAACATGAAATCTGGGAAAGAATTGCACATGAAGAAAAAGTGTATTACAGGAAAAGATATTTCAGTATCGTCGCTCAAAGGGTGATGGATTTTGAATATAAAGCACTGAATACCTATGATCTGCTGGTTCCGATAACTGAGAGGGATCTGTTAAAATTTAAAAGCATGGGTAACCTGAAACCCGCCCATGTTAGTCCTGCCGGCGTGGATATCAACCCCGAATGTTCCCGGGATGAAGTTCCATCGATGCCGGGCACAGGATTCAGTTTATTCTACCTGGGTTCACTTGATTGGATTCCCAACCAGGAAGGTCTTGTATGGTTCACTACCCATGTATTTCCCAAACTTCGCCGGAAATATCACGATCTCAGGCTTCATGTGGCAGGGCGAAATGCCCCCATGTTACTTATAAGCAAGATTGTTCAGCCCGGTGTTGTTTATCACGGGGAAATCAATGATCCCGATCGTTTTACCAGGGAACACACTGCTCTGATTGCACCCTGTTTTTCAGGAAGCGGTATGCGACTCAAGATTATCGAGGCAATGGCACTGGCTAAACCAGTGATCACAACCACAATGGGAGCCGAAGGCCTGTCGGCCGTAAATGGGAAACATCTATTTATAGCTGATGATCCTGACAATTTCAGCCAGGTAACAGAAATGCTTATCAATGACCGCGATTTGTGCATCTCAACAGGAAAAGAGGCGTGGAAATTTGTATGTGAACATTATAATAACAGGGACATAGCCGTGTCACTTGCTGCATTTTATAACAATTACATGAAATGATCCTCAAGGTCCTTTTTTGGTTTTTCCTTGGCATTGTAATCTATACCTATGCAGGATATACCTTACTGTTATTAATTGCCAGCGGGCTGCGCAGATTATTCACCGCCTGGAACACTACGGATGAAACACGGGCGGAACCTGCTGTAAGCCTTCTGATACCTTCATATAATGAAGAACGATATGTTATTGAAAAAGTCAATAATTCACTCGAACTGAATTACCCGGCTGATAAATTAAAGATAATTTGGATAACAGATGGCACAAATGACAATACATATGAGCTTCTATGCCGTTATCCGCAGATGGTCATTATGCATCAGCATGAACGCCGGGGAAAGATCCATGCCATGAACAGGGGGGTTAAATCGGTCTCCACACCGGTTGTTATTTTCACCGACGCCAATACGATGCTTAATCCGGAAGCTATCCGAGAGATCATCAAACCTTTTTCCGATCCGGCAACCGGTTGTGTAACGGGTGAAAAGAGGATTGCCGATAAGGGATTGCAGAAAGCTGCCGGCGCAGGAGAAGGATTATACTGGCGATATGAATCATTTATCAAGAAGCTTGAATCGGATACCGGATCGGTAATGGGCGCTGTGGGAGAAATTTTCGCAATTCGCACTGAACTGTACGATGAAGTTAAGGAAGATACCATTCTCGATGACTTTACGCTTTCATTACAGGTACTGCAGAAAGGTTATCATATCAGGTATGCTCCGGGCGCATGGGGTACCGAAACCGCATCATTAACCGTTTCCGAAGAAATGAAAAGAAAGGTAAGGATAGCCTCAGGCGGGATGCAGTCTCTTCTTCGCATGGGTGAATTGCTGAATCCTTTCAAATACGGAATGACAAGCTTTAAATATATTTCTCATAAAGTTCTCCGCTGGACGTTGGTACCTTTCTCCTTTCCGGTAATTTTTCTTTTGAATCTGGCTATAGTGCTTATTGGTAAAAGCCCGGTATATGAAGCGATGCTGGGATTGCAATGCTTATTTTATGTACTGGCACTTGCCGGAAAACTGATGGAAAATGTAAGAACACGACTTGGTTTCCTTTTTGCGCCATATTACCTCCTTATAATGAATTATGCCGTATTAACCGGCTTTTTTAAATTCCTCAGGGGAGATTATTCGGTTAAATGGCAGAAAGTCAAACGCACCTGATGAATTTCATTGATTTTTAGACCTGAATTTGATTTATTCGTAGTTGTGGTTCTACAAATTGTATAACAGTTGTAACTTTGCAGATTAATTTTTTACATGAATCTCTCATCCGGATTGGGTTATGAATAACATGCTGATTGAATTGAATACAGTTAAGGAGGCCATTGCAGATATTAAAGCCGGAAAAGTTGTTATTGTTGTTGATAATGAAGACAGGGAAAACGAAGGCGATTTTATTTGCGCTGCCGAGCTTATAACACCAGAAATAGTAAATTTCATGGCCACCTATGGCCGGGGATTGATCTGTGCTCCTATTCCCGAGAAAAGATGTGAACAGCTTGAACTGGAATTAATGGTGAAAAGCAATACCTCATTGCATGCCACACCCTTTACGGTTTCTGTTGATCTGCTCGGCCATGGCTGCACCACCGGTATATCGGCCAGTGACCGTGCCAAAACAATCCGGGCACTTGTTGACCCTGATACCCGGCCGGAGGATCTTGGCAGGCCCGGACATATTTTCCCCCTGAAAGCAAAAGCAAAAGGTGTGTTACGCAGACCCGGACATACCGAGGCCGCCATTGATCTTGCCCGTCTGGCCGGATTAAAACCCGGTGGCGCCCTGGTTGAAATTATGAATGAGGACGGCAGTATGGCCCGTCTTCCGGAACTTCTTGAAATTGCCAAGAAACATAAGCTCTGTATTATCACGATCAAATCCTTGATCGCTTATCTCCTTGAGCAGGAAAGTCTTGTAATTAAGGGTGAGAAAGCAAAGCTCCCCACTAAATACGGAACCTTTACAGTAATCCCATTTATTCAGAAGTCAAACCGGCTTGAACACCTTGCGCTCATAAAAGGCACCTGGACGCCTGATGATCCGGTGATGGTAAGGGTTCATTCATCATGCATGACTGGTGATATTTTCGGTTCTTACCGATGTGACTGTGGACCGCAGCTTCATGAGGCCATGAAAATGATTGAAAAGGCGGGGCAGGGTGTTGTGGTTTACCTGAACCAGGAAGGAAGGGGAATCGGACTTTTCAACAAAATAAAAGCCTATAATCTTCAGGAAAAAGGCCGTGACACTGTCGAAGCCAATATCGAGCTGGGATTTGAGGAAGATGAACGTGACTACGGTGTGGGCGCCAGTATTCTTCATGAATTAGGACTCGGAAAAGTAAGGCTGATAACAAATAACCCTGTAAAACGTGCCGGCCTCGAAGGTTATGGGATTACAATTGTTGATAATATACCGCTCTGTATTCCTCCGAACGAGCACAATGAGTTTTACCTGAAAACCAAGAAAAACAAGATGGGTCATTTGCTGGATCTTCTTGAGGACAAGGATTTCAGAATTGTTAACGAATAAGGAATGGACAAAAACCCGGGCATCGTTTTCATGGGAACTCCCGAGTTCGCTGTGGCTTCTCTTGACGCTATATTTAAGGCCGGATATGATATAAGGGGTGTTATTACAATGCCCGACAAACCTTCAGGAAGGGGTCTTCAGCTACATCAATCTCCTGTAAAGGAATATGCCCTGGCTCATGGTCTGAAAGTATTGCAGCCGTTGAAACTTAAGGACCCTGATTTTCTGAAAGAGCTGAAATCGCTTGATGCCGGTCTCCAGGTTATCGTTGCCTTCAGGATGCTTCCTGAAGAAGTATGGAATATGCCGCCAATGGGAACCTTTAACCTTCATGCATCCCTTCTTCCTCAGTACCGGGGCGCTGCACCCATAAACTGGGCAGTTATCAACGGGGAAAAGAAAACCGGAGTAACAACATTCTTCCTTAATCATGAAATAGACAAAGGATCGGTGATCCATCGCCGTGAGACGGAAATTGGTGAAAACGAAAATGCAGGCGACATTCATGACCGGTTGATGGAAATGGGTGCTGAACTGGTTGTGGAAACCATTCGGGATATAATATCGGGTAAAGCCAGGGGAGTTGCCCAGGACATGATCACTGAACAGGGAGAACTCAGGCCTGCTCCGAAAATTTTCCGTGAAGACTGCCGGATCAGGTGGGACCAGGAATCCATAAAAGTCCACAATTTTATAAGGGGATTGAGCCCGTTTCCAACAGCATGGACTGAATTCGAATCGGCAAATGGGGTAATCACAGGAATGAAAATATATGAAGCGCGGCCGATGTATGAGCCACATAACCATACTTCAGGAACCATTGTAACTGACGGGAAGACCTTTTTAAAAGTGGCCACAAAAGACGGTTTTATTAATATACTGAAACTTCAGCAGCAGGCCAGGAAACAGATGGGTGTAGAGGAGTTTTTGAGGGGGGCACAACCGTCGTCATTGCGAGGAGCGAGATAAGTACTTGATTATAATCAGAATTTAAGGCGACGAAGCAATCTGCCTGCACAGGAAACTGTTCGGGCAGATTGAAAAAGCCCGTCATTGCGAGGAGCGTGAACTTACAATGATTATAAAACTGTTTAATTGCGACGAAGCAATCTGCCTGCACAGGAAAAGCCTAACCAAGACAACAATTTGGAACTGAATGTATCACTCTTTGCAGGGCTCAGCCTGTTCGGGCAGATTGCTTCGTCGCAAAATATTCCTATTATAATCAAAGATTACTCAAGCTCCTCGCAATGACGTATGCATGGCATTGACTGCTCTTTTCACCAATCCACCTTTATCTGCTCCTCATCCGAATCGTTAAGGTCTTTCTTTACCGGTGCTGACCGGAAATGATTCCGGCCATGGGTTCTTACGGCTTTCCTGAGTTGCAGAACAGATCCGGGAACAAGTTTTGTCCCGGGTTGCATATTGTTCATTGAATACAGTTTGTCGAGCCTGACTGCATAAAACTGTGAAATCGTATACATGGTTTCCCCTTCTTTAACGATGTGGGTTTCCTTACCGGCCTCGGCCCTCTTTCGTTTTGGCTGAATATACACTACCTGTCCCGCTTTCAGCGAATCCACATCGGAAAGATCATTGTACTGCGGCAATTCCCACGAAAGTTTACCGAGTTCTGCAGTAACCGATTCAAAAGTGTCGCCCTTTTTGGCCAGTATGTACTTCACCCGGTTACGCTCAAGCACCGGACGTTTTGCTGCGTTTGGTGCGACCGGGTTTTTATCCCTGTTTTCCTTCACATCATCAACCGCCATCCGGTCATAGGTGTTCAGGCCGAAATCTTCGATGATTTTAATGATCGACTCGGCATAATGAGGGTTGGTAGCGTAGCCGGCCTTCTTTAATCCCCTCGCCCACCCTTTATAATCAGTTGGGTTCAGTTCAAACAAAAAGGCATACCTAGTTTTGGAACGCAGGTAATCGGAATGATCACGGTAGGAATCCTCAACAGATGCGTATTTTCTGAAACATTCATTTCGGGTTTCGTCGTCTTCAAGAATGGTCTTTCCGTCCCAGTCGTTATGACATTTTATTCCGAAATGATTATTGGCAACTCTTGCCAGACGGCTGTTTCCATCTCCACTTTCAAGGGCACCCTGTGCCAGGGTAATGCTGGCCGGAACACCCGACCGGTTCATTTCGCGGATTGCAATTTCCCTATACTTATCGAAATACATCGGGCGCGTCATCTTTTCGGGATACTGAGCCAGCAGCAATTTACAGCTGATCAGCAGGCAAAGCATGAATAGTCCTTTTCTCATTTTAACATTGCATATGCTGCAAAATTAACGTGAGAACGGGAAGCTGTGTTGTGGAGTTATTAACAATTCAACAGCATCGTCATTGCGAGGAGCTTGTAAGATCATTGATTATACTATAAATTATTGTCGACGAAGCAATCTACCCGCACAGGCAGAACTTCGCCAAGAGAGACCTTTTAAAGTGTCTGTAGTGGTAAGGCCCTTCCTGTTCCGGCAGATTGCTTCGTCGCCGGAGAATTCGGTATAATCGTTGATTTGCCTGGCTCCTCGCAATGACGATATACCTATTCCATAGTGATCCTCGATCCGTATTTCTTATTCTCAAGCTTGGTAGCTTCAGTGATTACACTTTTGGCACCGCCGCGTTCAATGAAGAACAGGGCAGCTTCCATTTTAGGGGCCATGCTGCCTTCGCCGAACATGCCCTGCTTAATATATTCCCTGGCCTGTTTGTAAGTAATGAATTCCGCAATTTGCTGGTCAGGCTTTTTATAATTCAGGTAAACATAAGGCACATCGGTAAGGATATACAACTCATCGGCATTAATCTTCACAGCCAGCAAAGAAGACGCCATGTCCTTGTCGATCACCGCTTCAACAGGCCTGTAATTCCCTTTTGAATCTATATACACAGGTATTCCGCCACCTCCGGCAGCCAGGACGATATTTCCCTGTCCAACAAGGTATTTAATTATATCGCTGTTCAGAATTTCGACTGGCTCAGGTGAAGCAACTACCCGCCGTAAGCCGCCGTCCGACTTTTTTTCTTCCTTAAAAATCCATCCCTTTTCTTTCGCCAGCTTTTCAGCCATTTCAGGTGAATAACTGCGACCAACACGTTTTACCAAATTCTTAAAAGATTTCCTTTCCCGGTCGACAACCACCTGGCTGATCAAACTGACAATATTCTTTTGAATACCATGTTTGTGAAGCACATTTCGCAGAATTCTTTCAATCATATACCCTATCTCTCCCTGGGTGCCGGCAACGCAAATGTCGAGAGGCATTTGCGGTATGCCATAAACCTGCTCCCCCGCATCGTTACGCTGTAACAGGTCGCCTACCTGTGGGCCGTTACCATGGGTAATGACAAGTTCGTATCCGTCACGGATAAGAAAAATAAGATTCTCAAGAGTTTTGAACGTATTTTTTTCCTGTTCTTCAATTGTTCCTTTTTGATTGTCACGCTGAAGCGCATTGCCTCCAAGGGCTACAACCGCTAACTTTTTCATAGGCTGAAATTATATCTGTTGAAAAGGTAAGTGATTCTACCGGTTCAAAAAATGATAATGTTCCATGTTATCGAACAGAACTTAAAAGCATTATATTTACATTACAGCTAAAGAAAAGTTATCTCATGGAATTACAAAGGACCTTTGACATTCTCGACAACTTGCTTAACATTTGCCCTGAGAAGGAAGACATTCTGTCAAACAAGGAGAAAGGCACCTGGATTAAATATTCGGTCAGGGACTACGCCAGCCAGGTTGAAAATGCAAGTTACGGTCTGATCCATTTAGGTCTTAAAAAAGGAGATCTTGTGGCCACAGTTTCAAATAACAGGCCCGAATGGAACATCATGGATATGGCCCTGAGCCAGGTTGGAATTATCCATGTACCCATCTACCCTACAATAAGTGAAGATGATTACACTTACATCCTGAATAATTGCGAGCCGAAATTGCTTTTTGTTTCTGACAAATCTTTGTATGAGAAACTAAAGCCCATTGCCGAAAAGATTAGCAGCATCAAAGGAATCTACAGCTACAATGAACTGGAAGGGGTGAGAAACTGGAAGGAAATTTTGGAAACCGGAAGCCGGTTCGTTGAAACCTACTATAACACGCTCGACAAAATAAGGAAGAATATAGTGCCCGAAGACATTGTCACCCTTATATACACATCCGGTACAACGGGAAATCCCAAAGGAGTGATGCTGTCACACAGGAATATAATGAGCAATGTGGATTCGATTTCGCATACGTATAGTTTCAACTGTACGCACCGAACCCTGAGCTTTCTGCCCATAAGCCATGTTTTCGAAAGGACAATCAATTATTATTTCCAGAGTATCGGCGTGAGCATATATTATGCTGAAAGCCTTGGAACAATTGCTGAAAACCTGAATGAAGTAAAGCCACATGTATTCATTTCAGTCCCCAGGCTCCTTGAAAGAACCTATGACAAAATTATCAGCAAGGGAAGGGATTTGCGCGGGATTAAGAAACAGATTTTTTTCTGGGCCGTGAACATCGGAATGAAATACAGAATACCACAAACCAATAATTTTTTTTACAGATTACAGCTAAGCATTGCCGACCGCCTTGTTTTCAGCAAGTGGAGACAGGCCCTTGGAGGGAATGTGCAGCTTATTGTGGCAGGCGGAGCAGCACTTCAGCCCCGGCTTTGTGTAATCTTTAATGCAGCCGGCATTCCTGTTGCCGAAGGATACGGTATGACCGAATCTTCGCCTGTGATTGCCGCGAACCGGTTACCGGTAACCGGTGATATCCGCATCGGAACTGTTGGTCCGGCTATTGACGGAGTTCAGGTGAAGATTGCCCATGATGGTGAAATCCTTGTGAAAGGGCCTAACGTAATGGCCGGTTATTATAAGGAACCTGAAATGACAAAAGAAGTGATTGACGATGAAGGATGGTTGCATACCGGTGATATAGGGATCATGATAGAAGGAAGGTATCTGAAAATCACCGACAGGAAGAAAGAAATGTTTAAGCTGTCAAGCGGCAAGTACATTGCACCGCAGGTTATAGAAAACAAACTGAAAGAATCGAACTTCATTGAACAGGTAATGGTGGTTGGTGAAAATCAAAAGTTTGCCAGCGCCATCATTTCACCTGATTTCAATTTCCTCCATAATTGGGCTATGCGTCACGGTATTGAATTCCGTGATAATGCCGAGCTTATTCAGCTGCCGCAGGTCATTGCGCGGTATCAGAAGGTTGTGGTCGAGATGAACAAACAGCTTGGCCAGACTGAACAGATCAAACGGTTCAGGCTGGTGCAGGAAGAATGGAGCCAGAATACCGGAGAGCTATCCCCTACCCTGAAGTTAAAAAGAAAACTTCTTACCAACCGATACTCTGCTATAATTGAAGAAATCTTTTCAGTACAGAAAGGAGATCTTGGAGAATAAACGTTTTGTAAATCATGCAATATGAGTTCGCAGATACTGGGACCCTTCGAGGGAAGTGGTCTGAATTTTATGAATTTTAGCGGGAAGAACCTTGCAGAAAGATATGAATCCTTCAATCATTGGGGTATACTCCGGCAGGAACAGAATTTATGGCCGTTCGGGCTCGAAAACGATAACAGGAGGCCGTTGAATTTCGGAACCCAGGATTACCTGGCATTATCCACACATAAAGATCTGATCCGGTCGCTTCAGCAATTTATTGAAGAGAACGGCATTATCCACAGTGCCGGATCCCCTACTCTTACAGGGAGGACCATATGGACAGCCGAACTTGAAAGGAAACTTGCTGTGCTGCTGCAACAGAATACGGCGCTTGTTTTTCCGACAGGTTGGATGGCTTGTTTTGGCGCAATTGCGGGACTTACCAACAGCAAGGATACCATAGTAATTGATTCACTGGCCCATAATTGCATGCAGATTGCTTCAAAATTCTCAACCGGCAGCCTGTTTAAGTTCAATCATAATGACATGACACACCTTGATAACGTGCTGGAAAGGTGTCGCCAGACGGACGATAAAAACGGCCTGTTCATTGTTACCGAGAGTTTGTATTCGATGAATTCGGATGCGCCTGACCTGAGGCGGCTCATGGAACTGGCCCATAAATATGAGGCCATAGTTATCATTGATACAGCACATGATCTTGGAGTGAAAGGTAAAAAGGGCCTTGGCCTGCTGGAAAGCATTGATTTGCAGTATTCAAAAAATCTAATCATTTGCGGGGCTTTCAGTAAGGCATTCGGTACCAACGGCGGGTTTGTGGCAGGGCCGGAGGATATAAGAAGACAGATGACCATCATGTCA
This sequence comes from Bacteroidales bacterium, assembly GCA_035299085.1. NCBI lineage: Bacteria > Pseudomonadati > Bacteroidota > Bacteroidia > Bacteroidales > Bacteroidales bacterium. The sequence goes on from DATGXG010000048.1 coordinate 190,738, forward strand.
CCCAGCTACATGTTCTCAACCGGCGCCTCCCCTCTTCAGTGCCATATTGCTAGTAAAAGCATTGATCTTGTCTTTTCGGAGGAGGGTGATCGCCTGCGGAAACGGCTCAAAGAGCTTGTTGATTTTACTGTCAAAAGTTTCAGGGAAAACGGTTTCATCGTGAACGGTGAGCCTTCACAGATAGTTCCGGTTCTCATAGGGCATGAAAGGCCTACCCGGATGATTTTTAAAAAGATTTTTGAACGCGGGCTGCTCCTGAATCTTATCGAATTTCCGGCAGTCCCTAAAGGAAAAGCAATTTTCAGGTTCCAGCTTATGGCTTCTCATAAAGAGGAAGATATCCTAAAGGCGATTTCAATGCTTAAAACGGCACGTGAGGAAGTTGAAAAGGAGATGATCGACCTGATTGACTGAATGCCTTTTTTGTTACATTTGTCTGCTAATTTCAAAAAACATCACCTATGGCCATTGTAGGCACGATTGTTCACGGGGTTTTGGTAAAGAAGAAGAACAACCTCGAAAAAAAACAACTCAATTTTGATGTACAGCAGGATACTCTTGCAAAACTGCTCAACAAAGCAAAAAACACGGCTTTTGGAAAAGATCACGGTTTTACTGAAATTTTAAACAGTAACGACCTTGTTGCCAATTTTCAGAAACAGGTGCCCTTATATCACTACGAAACTTTATTTAACGATTACTGGCATAAATTACTTGAAGGCAAGCCTGATATCACATGGCCCGGAAAGGTTAAATATTTCGGCCTTACATCAGGCACTTCCAATGATTCAAGCAAAAGAGTTCCGCTTACACGCGATATGATCAAATCAATCCGGCGTATCGGAATCCGGCAGCTTCTTTCGCTGGCCGACCTTGAATTACCTCCTAATTTTTATGAGACCAGTGTTCTTATGCTTGGAGGAAGTACCACACTGGTGAATATGGAAACCTATTTTGAAGGTGACCTGAGCGGAATCCTTGCCGGACGCCTTCCTTTCTGGTTTAACGGCTTCTATAAGCCCGGCCAGATATCAAAAGAAAGAGACTGGAGTACAAAGCTCGATAAAATAGTCTCTAAGGCAAAAGATTGGGATATCGGCGGTATTTGCGGTGTTCCGGCCTGGGTTCAGATCCTTCTTGAGAAAATAATCGACAGGTATGGTTTACAGACCATCCATGATATATGGCCCAATTTCAGGGTTTTTGCACATGGCGGGGTTCATTTCCAACCCTATAAAAAAAGCTTTGAAAAACTTATGGGCAAGGAAGTATTCTATCTTGAAACCTACCTTGCTTCGGAAGGATTCCTTGCCTACCAAAGGAAAAGGGACCACGCGATGCAGTTGTCACTCGATAACGGTATATTTTTTGAATTCATACCCTTCAATTCTGCCAACTTCAAGGCAGATGGAAGCCTTGCCGAAAACCCGGAAGTGCTTACAATCGACCAGGTAAAAGAGAATGAGGATTATGCTCTCCTGATTTCTACTAATGCAGGCACCTGGAGATACCTGATAGGTGATACAGTTAAATTTGTATCAGCACGCGACTTTGAAATAGTGATTACCGGAAGAACAAAGCATTTTCTTAGTCTTTGCGGTGAACACCTCAGCGTTGACAATATGACAAGGGCTGTCAGCCTTGTTTCAGAGAGAATGAACATCGACATAAAAGAGTTTACAGTTGCCGGCATACCTCATCAGAATCTCTTTGCCCATAAGTGGTATATCGGAACCGATGACAAGGTAGCAGACAAAGAAGCACTGAAGCTTCTCCTTGATAAAACGCTGAGTGAACTTAACGATGATTATGCTGTGGAAAGAAGGGCTGCCCTGAAGGATATTATGGTTGAGGTCATGCCGGTGCAGGCATTCTATGATTGGCTGAAGATGAAGGGTAAAGAAGGCGGACAGTATAAATTTCCGCGTGTCATCGGCAGGCAGTTCGAAGAATGGAATGAATTCTGCAGCCCGTATCTGATTTGATATGAGTATCATTCTCAATGGCTTGCTGACCGGACTCCTCCTGAGTGTTCTGATCGGCGCTACTTTTTTTATGCTTATAGAAACCAGCATGACCAGGGGTTTCAAGGCCGCCATGTGGTTTGATGCCGGAGTTGTGCTTTGCGATTCCCTCATTATAACAGGTACCTATTTCTTCGCTGCCTGGATTAACCGCACACTCGTTCATAATCACTATTTCGATATCGTGGGAGGCATAGTTTTTATGGCTTTTGGCGTGAACTATATAATTTCAAGGCGCCGGAATGAATCGTCGGGTATCATAATCCGGAAACATTTCCGCGTATTCATGAATGGCTTTTTCATTAACCTGCTGAATCCGTCTGTTGTAATTTTCTGGTTGGGAACAATGGCGGTAACGCTTACAAAATTCAAGTACACCGGCAGGCAGGTGTTTTTTTATTACATGACCGCTTTGCTTACTATGGCGGCAATTGATATTTGCAAGGCATACTTTGCTTACCGGTTAAGCAGTATCATCCATTCCAAAGTTCTGAAAGTGGTCTATATCATTTCAGGAATCATTATGATTGGCCTTGGTATCTGGATTATGCTGAGATAGCCTCAGGGTCTGGCTTTTGGGACGCTTACAGAAGAATTATCCGGAATAAAATTCTTATCCAGCGGACGGTTTACAAAATGTATGTTTTCAATAGTGAAAAATGCATTCGGTGCCATCCTGTCAATCACTTCAATAGCGGTTTTCAGATTTTTGCGGTTGACAATAATGTACAATATTTCTACAGTGCCCTGCATTCCTGCTGCTTTAACCACAGTGACACCGAAACCGGTGCGACGCAAAGTATCTGCAAGATCAGGACGTTCTATTTTCGTGATTACCCTGATCATTTCATGTCCAATGGCAAGTTTTTCATCCAGCAGCATGCCCACGTAGTTGCCGGTGGCAAAGCCTGCCGCATAGGCCACATAGGTAATCCAGTTATCAAGGTTTTGCATGATACGCGTAATGGCCACAATCCAGATGAGAATTTCAAAAAAACCTATCACAGGGGCAATTTTTTTCAAACCCCTTGTCATAAAAATGATCCTCATTGTATCCAGGGATACATCGCAAATCCTTAGGCAGAAAATGAGAAGCGGCAGCAACAGGTAATCAAACCAGGGCGAATTCAGAATGTCCATAAACCGGATATTAGGGGTTATGTGGCTAAATTAGTCAAAAAAAAAGAGACAGGTTTTTGCCTGCCTCTTTTATGCCGTTTGACGCTTCGCCGTTTCATGCTTCGCGTTTCAAGCTTCGCGTTTCAAGCTTCGCGTTTCAAGCTTTGCGTTTCAAGCCTTGCGCTTGAACAACATGAAACAACTTTGAAACAACATGAAACAACTTCAAAATTTACTTCAATTGCTTATTCAAAAAGCCTGCCAGCGCTTTTCCAAGCTTGGCATAACCTTCTTCAATACGGTATCCTGTGTCATAATCAAAACCCATGGCATCACGGCCCGGACAGTTCTGAACGGTAATGAGGGCTACTTCTTTTCCTGATGCATCTTTAATAATAACCTCTGTATTAATGAAGGCGGGTTTACGGGTAACTCCCACGTTAAATCCGGGTTCAATGAATGTGGTGTGCACAACCATGGTATACTTGGCATCCGCTGCCTTGGGATCAACCTTTGCATTATTTGTATTCTCATTGAAAAGCTGTTCAAATTTCGGCTGATAACGGCCACTTCTGTCGGCTTTCCACTGTTCCTTCCATTTGTCGCCTTTGCCGGCTTCACTCTTATTATAGTCGGCCGATTTCTTAGCAATGTAATCGTCTTCTTTATCAAATTTACCTACACCCATATTGCTGTAGTCATAAGTAACCAGGAGAGTTTGCTGGCCTTTCAACTGATCAACCGATCCGCTTTTCAATGTAATTTTCTGCGCGCTGGCCGTAAAAGCCGACAACAACAGAACTGACATGATCAAGATCAAATTTTTTCTCATAGTAATGAATGTTTTTGTGATGAATGTTAAAGAACGTTCATGTTACGATCATTTTCATCAAAGTGTTACAGGAACTATCCCTGCTTTTTTAACACGAACAGCGAATTTGAAGTGATCCGTGAATCGCCTGAAGTTCGGACTTCAAAACCGTGTTTTTCAGCCAATTCCTTAATCTTGGTGCCTGAAAAGAAAAACAGCCGGTTATCTTCGGCCTTATTAAATCCTGAACGTGTTGAAAAGAATTCAGTGTACTGTGTGGCGCGGTGGCGTTTCTGCTGATCACGGTCCGCATCGCGGATGATAACACGGCCTCCGTCATTGAGCCTGTCCATGCATCTTTTCAGCAACATATCCTGCTTTTCCTCTGGCAGGTAATGGAGCACATCACTCAGAATGAAAATATCCGAATGAGGGAGATCATATTCAGATGCATCAGCGGCAACAAAACAAATATTTTCTGATTTTGAAATACAGTTATTAGCCAGTTCTACTTTATCGGTATCATAATCGATGGCCAGGATTTTCCGGTCAGGCGAAACGAAGGAAAGCATATAACTGAGATAGCCATAACCGCATCCGATGTCGGTAATTGCTGCATTACGCGGAACCAGGCTATTTATAAACTCATAATTTTTCTCAAGCGACAGTTTGATCCTTGTGTACCATTCGAGCACCGGCCCTTTATAAATATAATTCCGTATGAGTTTTCTTCTGAAATAGGCCGGTGTTTCCAGTTCCTGCTTCAACATGGCATATTCGCTCCTGAAATATTTCAGCATAAACCTTGTCATCTCATGGTAATCCGATCCGTACAAGGCCTCGCCGGGTTTTATCCGCGGGAAAATTTTCAATGTGATTGAACCTCCCCGCAGGTGGTTTTCACCTTTGTTCATGCAATCGCCGGCCCCGTGGATCATAATCGGTATAATGTCCAGTTCAAGCTGCTGTGCAACCAGGAATGCCCCTTTATGAAAACGGGTGATCGAGGAATCCGCTGAGCGGCTGCCTTCGGGAAAGATGATAACCGAATATCCTTCATCCAGTTTCTTCCTGAGCTTGCCGGTGAGGTCGCCATAACCCTCCATAACCGGGTAATAATTCAGATAGCGGATTACCAGGGCATATATCGGGTTATTCCATACCCATTTTGTAGTAATTACGATGAGTTTAGGATTCAGCATAAGAAGCAGGAGGAGGTCGATATGCGACTGGTGATTGCTGATGATCAGTGCCGGTTTGGTAAAATCCTCACCCGCCACGTTAATGATCTTCTTTTTTATATGAAACATGGCATAAACAGGTACTCTGCACCAGACCATCATGGCATGATGAAGGATAAGCTGCTTTTTCACTCTCCTTAAAGGAAGGAGTAAAACCAGTACGAGCATAACATTCATGAACAGGCATCCTGCCACGAACAAAGAGAAAACAAGGATAGTAATGATCAGATCCGACAGGATAACCGGAAGGTATCTTTTCTTATTCTTTTTAAGGATAAGGTATTCGAAAAACAATGGCTCGAAAGTATAAGATATAAGCACAACGGAAAGCAGTCCTACTATTGATATCAGGGCTATTGAATTCAGCGCGGGATGTTTTGCCAGGATAAGCACCCCTGTGCCGGATATTGAAATCAGAACCGAAATCAGAATGCAGGTTTTGTATGATAACAGGTTGCGGTCATTGGTCTTATACCCCTGTACAAGTCCCTGCATGATATAAATGCTGTAGTCGATTCCCAAACCGGTTATGAACGATGAAATGATTATATTGAAAATATTGAACCGGATATCGAATATGCCCATGAAACCAAGGGTCCATATCCAGCTGAGCAATATGGGCACAAAAGTTATAAAACCCAGCTCGATTCGGCCAAAGGCAAGGATCAGCACCAGCAGGATCAACAGAAGGCTGACATTGGCGATGAAATTGAAATCATTTGCCAGTGTGTTCACCATCCGGGTAAGAACCGATTTCCTGTCGATTACAATGGAACCCTGCAAATCGCTGAATTTTTTCTCTGCCAACTCTTTCCCCTCGTCTGTTACCTTAAGAATGGTAACTATGGAAGCCAGGTCAGGTGAAACCGATATATTGTCAACAAAGAATATCGATTCCAGTGTTTTAAAAACAGAAGAATCAGCTGGTTTGAAATCAGTGTGGATTGCATTTTCAAATTCAGAAAAGGATCCAGGACGGAAGCCGGCCTGAACAGCTTTCTGGTTGAGTGTTTTCAAAAACCGTTCCCTGTTGTGCCTGTTCCAGAAATCATTCCAGCGTGCAATCCGCACTGCCTGCAGTGAATCTGACATTAAAAGTGAACTGGGACTTGTAAAGCTCTTTACATAGCCGTCTTTTCTCAGGCTCCCGGCTAAAGCAAGAACACGTTCATTGCTTTTCAGAGCATCCTGAAGATCGGAGCCATAAGCCACCACGTAAAGCGAACTGAGTTTTGCATTGTTGATCCGGTTCAGGTCGTTCTCGGTTCGTTTGAGGGCATCCGACATAAAATTCATCTTCATCATATCGGTTTCGAACCCGACACGGTTGAAATAGAATGCGGCCACAAAGGTATACACAACCATGGCACCGAGCAGCAATTTGTTTTTGTCGAATGCATAGTTGGTGATGCGGTCCAGGACTTTTTCAAGGTAGTTTTTCTCTTCGGTTTCATCACTTACACGGTGAGTGGCTTCCAGTATGTGCGGAAGCACAACCATTGTGAAGAAGGCTGCGGTGACCACACTAATGGAAGCCAGGATGCCCAGCTCATGCAGCGATTCAGATGAAACAAAAACAAGAGTCAGAAATTCAAATGCCGTGGCAAATCCGCATACAATAATGGGAAATGAAACATCCTTAATAGTTTGGATTACCGAATGCTTATGCTTGTAATGGGTTGTGATATGAAGTGCGTAATCGACGGTTATGGCCATAATCACGGTTCCGATGCTGAGCGAGATAACCGAAATTTTTCCCTGTACAAGAAACAGCACAGCAAGGGCCATTATCCCACCGAAAATGGCAGGGAGGAAGATAAAAGGGAACAGCGCTTTCTTTTTAACCGAAAAAGTAATGATCAGTGAAAGAAGAATAATGGTGATCGTAAGCGTAAGCCGTATATCCTTTTTAAGCCGTTCGGCATTGCCCGATGCAATAAGAGCAGAACCAAAAGGTTCAATTTGCACTCCCCTGTGATCCTTTTGAATTTTTTCAATAGCCCCGTTAAGCTTTTCAATAAAAACAGCATTCTGCGATGTTTGTGTCGAAGCAAATACCGGTGTAATAAACATCATCAGGTGGCTAAGATCTTTCGAGAAAATACACCCGTTAACCATTGTATAGTTCTCATCGTTCTGGAATGAACCAAGCTTTTTAAGGGCGAGACCACTGAAACCAACCGGATCGCGGACTATCATCTGCTTCATTGTAAAACTGGCGGGCGATAGTAGGTTTTTCAGGTCGTTGCTGACAGCTTTTTCAATCCGTTCCGGAGTTACCATAGAATCCATAACGGCATAATCGGCTTGATCCAAAAACAGCGGAACATGGTTGTAAACCACATCCATCATGGTTTGTGCCACCGTGTCAGCCACACGGTAAGTAACAACTTTCACCCAGGGTCTGAACGTTTCTGATTTCAGGGTATCGGCGAGCCTGTCACCGGCAGACACAAGTTCATCCGGACTTACGTTCCCGTTTGATTGATCTGCTGTAACCGATATAATGATTTTATCGAGAAATTTGGATTGCTCCACAATACGGCTAAGGATTCCGGAGGATTCAACTCCCGATATCATTTTATTTATATCCTCCTCAAACCGGATTCGTGAAGCAAGAAATATGGATATTGCGGCCACCGCTGAAACGATGAAGAAAAGTCGGAATCTTCTTTTGCTGAAAAAACGGTACAGGTGTACGAAAAACATTTCCATAGCTCAATCGATTATGACAGGATTTCTGCGGAATGTTTTAAGACACAAGTAAGTCAGCAAGCCTGAAAGTGCCGACATTATTACGGCAAATACAACGGAACCCAGTAAATACTGCAGCAGGTTTGTTTTAACCCATGCCAGTGTGATATCCGAACTGAACGGTAGACTGCCGTTTCCTGAAAGAATCAATCCCCCGGTAACATAACTGCAATACAGGATCAGCGGAGTAATAGGAAATATGCTGATATTGGCTGCAACAATAACAAGAAGTTTGTTCAATCTCAGCAGGTATGCAAGTGCAATGGCTGTGATGAGCTGGTAACCCCAGATGGGCACTATCCCCATAAAAACACCGAACATCACCGACAGGATCAGTTTCTGGTTTGATTCGCCTGTCTGCAGCACATTGCGTTTAACAAAATCCTTTATGTTCTCCTTTTTCAGGAAACGAATAAATGAAAAAGGCTTGACATAAAGCACTGCTATCAGCACGCAAATGGCATTAAGGACACTGATGCGTACAAAATCGCGGAATGGCCTGTAATGGCTTACGCGTTCTTCTTTTTCAGGGTAAAATACATTGATGGGAATATTCATGAGAGGTATGCCTCTCCATGCCGAACGAATCAGCACTTCCAGCTCAAACTCATACTTGCGGGTCAGGAACCGGATTGACTGCAACGATTCTAGAGGATAAAGCCTGAAACCGGATTGTGTATCGGGTAAACTGACACCCGAAATAAAACGGAACCAGAAATTGGAAAACCGGTTGGCAAAACTGCTGCCCGCCCTCATTTTTTCAGAAGGCAATGTGCGGGCTCCAACAATCAGGGCGCCCGGATTTTCCTTAATAGACTTTAAGAACAGAGGAATATCCTTTGCGTAATGCTGACCGTCGGAATCAATTGTTATGGCATATGAAAAACCAAGTTGCCTTGCTTTTTCAAAACCACGTTGCAAGGCATAGCCTTTACCCTGGTTTTGCCCGTAACTCACAATGTTTACCTGCGGGAAATCATTAAGTATGGCTGCTGTAGAATCAGTGGATCCGTCATTAACAACAATTACATTGCGGGTCACCTGTAAAACATCGGAAATAACTTTACCAAGTGTCCGCGCGTTGTTGTAGGTAGGGATTACCACACACCAGTCCATCGTTGAAATATCTCCTCTCCCGGTGGTATTTTTTGCGTTCATTTACAAATTGCAAATATATATTTTTAAATGAACCGGCAACGATAACCCCTGTTTTGAAATCAAGAAGCAATAAATGGCTTACCTGTATAGCATCCGGGAATGGAATGAAAGAATAATGCCGATTTGTCCCCCGGTATAGGACAGGTCAAAACTTGTCTGGTTTTCCTTATAACCTGCTGAAATATTGTTATCAACTGCTTGCACATAACGGAATGCAAAATAAGGCTGAATATTAATTTTACTGAACTGCATGCTATAACCGGCCTGAATTTTAAAACCGGGCGCTGAACCGGTGAATTCTTTAAATTTTATGAAACTGTAGCTAATGCCACCGCCTATCAGGAAGGCATTTTTACCGGATTTGTTTGGCAGATAATAGTTTGCCGTTATTTCCGGGGCAACTCTTGAATAGGTGTAGGAAAAACTGCTGCCATTGGTAACCGCGATATATTTAGGTGCTATGTCATATTCAAGCGCAGCTGTGAAGTCAGCTTTTTTAATCCTGAATGTCAGCCCGCCTTTCACCTCAACATACATATAAATTTGGGTATTGACTGTGTAATCATAACCGGAAGCTATTACAGTTTCGACGTATTTGTTAACGTCTGACGGGTAAAAGAAACCTAAACCAACTCCCAAAGTAGGATAAATCATTGATTTTTTTTCTGTAGTTTCCTGAGCTTTTAGAACGTAGGGAAAGGTGGCCATGATAACAAAAAGGAACAGGCCTGAAAGCATTTTTTGTGTTTTCATGCAAATAAGGTTTAAAGTGTTTTTGGTAGCCGGAAAGTTAACACATTTATTTCCGTATGATTTAATTTTTTTATTATTTTGCAGCCGTTTTTTTTCAAACCCGAAACCCAATAAAACGACTATATATCATTTCTATTGCATAAATCTTTTCAAGTAATGTTAAGTATTGGTGAACGAAAAATTTCTCTTGATGATTATTTCCATGTTCTTTATGAAAATGAAAAGGTAGAGATACATAAAAATTCAGCTGAAAGAATAAAAAGTAGCTTCGATTTCCTTGAGTCCTTTCATCACAATAAAATCATATATGGAATAAATACAGGCCTGGGTCCAATGGCTCAGTACAAAATTGATGAGTCTGACCGCCTGAAACTTCACTATAATGCTATCCGGAGCCATGCATCTGGGTGCGGCGATCCAGTAAAACCCGTTTATGTTAAATCGGCCATGCTCACGCTGCTCAGCAATTTTTCACATGGCTTTTCAGGCATGCACCCGGAGGTAATTGAATTACTGAAGCAATTGGTAAACCTGGATATTATTCCGTTTGTACCCGAGCACGGTGGTGTCGGTGCCAGCGGCGACCTGGTTCAGCTTGCCCATATTGCCCTGGTTCTGATTGGTGAAGGAGAAGTTTTCTTTGAGGGAAAATGGTCTGACACAGCTGAAGTTTTTGCCTCTAAAGGGCTTAAACCCATTTCCATCCATCTTCGTGAAGGTTTGTCGCTTATCAACGGCACTTGTTTCATGACAGGAACCGGGATGGTAAACCTGCTGCATGCCCGTAATCTTATGGGCTGGGCCATAACGGTTGCAACCATGATCAATGAAATCGTCAGGTCATTTGACGATTATTTTTCATCGGAATTGAACCGCGTTAAGAAGCATTATGGCCAGAACCGTGTTGCGGAGCTTGAGCGTAAAATCCTTGCCGACAGCAAGCTGATCCGCAAGCGTGAGGAACACTTTTTTAACGGCAAGCACAGCAATGACTATGTTATAGCGGATAAGGTGCAGGAATACTATTCAATCCGCTGTGTTCCCCAGATCCTGGGTCCCATTCTGGATACCATTGAGTATACCGAAAAAATACTTCTTGAAGAAGCGGATTCCGCCAGCGATAATCCGGTTGTAGATGCCGAAAAAAACAATATCTTTCATGGTGGAAATTTTCATGGAGATTACATTTCACTGGAAATGGACAAATTAAAAATTGCCATTACCAAAATGTCAATGCTCTTTGAAAGGCAGATCAACTACCTGATGAACGACAGGCTGAATAATAAACTTCCTCCTTTTGTGAACCTGGGTAAACTGGGAGTGAATTTTGGCATGCAGGGCACACAATTTACAGCTACATCAACCGTGGCTGAAAATCAAACCCTGTCGTTCCCCAATTATGTACACAGTATATCAAACAATAACGATAACCAGGACATTGTGAGCATGGGTACCAATTCTGCCCAGTTTGCCCGCAAAGTAATTGATAACACTTACCAGGTACTTGCCATTGAATTGATGACTATTTTGCAGAGTATTGATTACCTGAATATCGAATCCAGGATGTCGTCATTCACCTCTTCAAAATACAGGGAATTAAGGAAACTGGTTCCGAGATTTGAAGAGGACACCGTAAAATACCCTGAAATCAGGAAGATTCAGGAGCATTTATGTACAAATTTTATTAACCTGTAGATTATGAAATTTGCACTGGTAACAGGAGGATCGAGGGGAATTGGTAAGTCGGTATGCATAAAGCTGGCAGCCATGGGTTATCATGTGCTAATTAATTATGTGCGAAATACAGGAGAGGCACAGAACACTCTTGAGCTTATTAAAAACGAAGGCGGTGAAGGAACAATAATACAGTTTGATGTTACCGATGCCGCTGAAGTGGAAAAAGTACTGAGTGAATGGCAGCAAAAAAATCCGGACAGTTATATTGAAGTTCTTGTAAACAATGCCGGAATCAGGAAAGACACCCTGTTGATGTGGATGGAAAATAATCACTGGCAGGATGTGATGAACACTAATCTGAACGGCTTTTTTTATGTTACCCGGTTCGTTCTGAAAAACATGCTTGTGAATAAGTATGGAAGGATCGTGAACGTCGTTTCACTCTCAGGTTTAAAAGGTCTTCCCGGCCAGGTAAATTATTCCGCAGCCAAAGCGGGCGTTATTGGCGCCACAAAGGCACTGGCGCAGGAAATCGGCAAGAAAAAAGTCACCGTAAATGCGGTAGCGCCGGGTTTCATCAAGACTGATATGACAAAAGACCTGAATGAAAATGAATTGAAAAACCTTATACCACTCAACCGTTTTGGCCTGCCGGAAGAGGTTGCCGAAGTTGTTTGTTTTCTGGCATCTGAAAAGGCATCCTATATAACCGGCGAAGTCATTTCGGTAAATGGGGGATTATATACCTAACTATTGCTGTTTTTAATTTATGAACAGGGTTGTAATTACGGGCATAGGAATTTATTCTTCGATTGGCAAAAACCTGGCTGAGGTAAAGGAATCGCTTTACACAGGAAAATCAGGCATTGTGCTTGATGAAGAACGTAAATCCTATGGCTATCAGTCGGGATTAACCGGGAAGGTTGAACGTCCGAATCTTAAAGGTATACTTGACAGGCGTGCCCGCGTGTGTATGCCAGATCATGCAGAATATGCCTATGTTTCCACGGTTGAAGCAATTAAAAACGCAGGTCTTGAGGATCATTACTTTGAGAACAATGATGCCGGCATAATATTCGGGAATGACAGTTCCACCCCGTCAGTCATACAGAGCGCGGATGTGATAAGACAAAACAGGGATACTGCACTTGTAGGTTCAGGTGCCGTATTTCAGTCGATGAATTCTTCGGTTACCATGAATCTCTCGGTAATTTTCAAGCTTCGCGGTGTAAATTTCACATTAAGCGGAGCGTGTGCCAGCGGTTCACATGCTATAGGACTCGGCTTCCACATGATTCGTCACGGTTACCAGGACATGATTGTGTGCGGAGGATCACAGGAAGTGAATCTGTTTTGCGTTGGCAGTTTCGACGCACTTGGCGCCTTTTCCAAACAGGAAGCTGATCCTGCCAGGGCATCCAAACCTTTTGACCGTAAAAGAGACGGACTAGTGCCCAGCGGCGGAGCAGCCACCGTAATTCTCGAAAGCCTTGATCATGCCATTAAACGTGGCGCTCCCATTGTAGCTGAAGTAATCGGGTATGGTTTTTCCTCTGACGGCAAGCATATTTCAGTGCCTGATGTTGACGGTCCGATCCGTGCCATTTCCATGGCCCTGAAAGACGGGGATGTCAAACCTCAGATGATCGATTATATTAACGCCCATGCCACCTCTACACCCATCGGTGATCAGAACGAAGCCAGGGCTCTTGATTTTATTTTCGGAGATGTGAAGCCTCTTGTTTCATCCACAAAATCAATGACAGGTCATGAAATGTGGATGGCAGGAGCCAGCGAAGTGGTTTATTCAATACTCATGATGCAGAATTCATTTGTGGCTCCGAACATTAATTTTGAAGAACCGGATGAATTTACCGGAAAATTGAATATTGCCACCCAAACCACCCCGAAGGAAATCAACACGTTCCTTTCGAATTCATTTGGTTTTGGAGGTACAAACTCTTCATTAATTTTGAAAAAATACATCTAACATATGACAAAAGAAGAAATCGCCAGGATCATTAATACTTTTCTTATTGAAGAGTTTGAGATTGACGAAGCCAAGATAACTCCACAGTCACATCTTAAAGACGACCTGGGCCTTGAAAGCCTCGACTTTGTTGATATTGCCGTAATTGTTCAGAAAGAATTCGGTCTTACACTCAAAGGCGAGGAAATGACCGCGATCAGAACGCTCGATGATCTTTACGGATATATTTTTAACTGCGTAAACAAGAAATAGCCATTGTGGCATCATGGAAAGGTAAAACACGGGGCGGACTGACAGGTTACAGGATTTTTATTGCAATCCTGAAATACCTTGGTTTACCCGTGGCCTATTTCTTTCTCCGGTTTGTTGCCTTTTACTTTTTCGTCTTTGGCCCGCGCTCCTTCCGCAATATTTACTATTTCTACAATAAGCGGTTGGGATTCGGCTTTTTTAAATCCATTATAGCGGTATACCGCAATTACTATGTTTTCGGACAGGTAATCCTCGACAAAACTGCCGTCATGGGCGGTTTTGATCCTGAATTTACATTTGACTTCGAAGGCGAGGAATACCTCCGGCAAATGGTTTCGGAAAAGGCAGGCGGATTGCTTATCAGCGCGCATATCGGTAATTTTGAAATGGCGGGGCACCTTCTTGAAAGACTCGAAACACGGGTGAATGTCATTATGCTGGATGCCGAGCACAAAAGGATTAAAAAATACCTTTCTGAATTTACCCGGAAAAGCTTTCATATCATAGCTATTGGCGATGATAATGAACATATCTATGAGATCAGCGAAGCTCTCAAAAACAAAGAAATCGTTTGTATGCACGGCGACAGGTTTATGCCGGGCAGTAAAACCCTGACAGCCGATTTCCTCGGCTTGGAAGCGGAATTGCCCACAGGGCCTTTCTACCTGGCAATGAAATACGGCGTGCCGGTTTCATTCGTTTTTGCCATGAAAGAAACAAGCAAACATTATCATTTTTACGCAACCCCTCCCCGGTTTTACAGTCAGCAGAACACTCCGGCAGGCCGCAATGATATGCTGAAAACCATGCTGAATGATTATCTTGATGAAGCGGCGAAAAAAATACAGTTGTACCCCTATCAGTGGTTTAATTATTACGAATTTTGGAAGGTAAACAGGAAATCATGAGCCCGGTTGATTTTAATATAATTGATCTTATCCCCCAGCGTGAGCCAATGCAAATGATCGACAAATTGCTGGAAGCTGATGACCGCAGTGCAACCGGCATTCTGCTCATTAAGGAGAATAACCTCTTTGCAATGAATGGATTTCTGAGCGAATCAGCCATGGTTGAGTTCATAGCCCAAACAGCCGCTGCATTCACAGGTTATACTAACAAGGTTAAAAACCAGCCGGTGACTGAAGGTTATATAGGGGCTGTTAAAAACCTGGTTGTTCACTCCCTCCCTGCAATCGGGACGGAAATCACAAGTCGTATTGAAGTAGTTAATGAAATAGTGGGATTTACAATTATTAACGGATTTGTCAGGCATGAAGATCAACTTCTTGCTTCATGCGAAATGCGTATTCTGAGCGCTTAACAGGTACTTAGGGGGATTATTTCCGTATATATTTATGATATTGCATTGTGAAAAAAATTTTCATGTTGTGCAATGTTTTTTTTAGTTTTATAACTGACACCCCTGGTGATTATAATTTACTTCTTATGCCCTTGATGTTCACATCTAAAATCCCTTATTATGACAAAACTCCGTTATTTATTTACAGTTTGTTTAATTCTGTTTGTTGTTTCCGCTTATAGCCAGCCGGCGCCGGCCAGGTATGGAAAAATTGATATGGCCGATTTGGAAATGAAGACATATCCCCTTGACACTACGGCCGAGGCGGTAATCCTGTGTGATTATGGCGTATTTAATGACAATACATTCGATTTTACAAGACTTTTACGCATTAAGATACTCAAGAAGGAAGGTTCCTATGTTGTGAACAGGGCCTATCCTATAACAGGAACCGGTTCAATAAAAGGATGCACTTATAACCTCGTTAATGGGGAAATCGTCGAAAGCAAATTAAAATCCGAATCAATATTCAGGGAAACAATCAGGGACGATTATTATCGCTATCGTGTTACAATGCCTGATGTCAGAGCAGGATCTGTTGTTGAAATTCAATATACTTATCCTTATCTGCCTTATGAATGGTCATTCCAGGATGTAGTTCCGGTGCGATGGAGCGAATTAAGAATAGCCGGCTCCCCCATATTTACTTTCCAAAAAGTATTTTTTGGTTTTGAGCCTTTCTACATAAATGAACCAGGACGTTGGGCGACCAAAGACCTACCCGCTATGAGACCTGAACCCTTTGTTAATTCGATGAACAATTACATGAACCGGGTGGAGATCGAAGTTCAGAGTATTACTGTTCCCGGATATCTGCGTTATTTTACAACAAGCTGGGATGCCGTAAACCTGTATCTTGATCAACATAAATCATTCGGAATGGCAACTGCCATGGGTACATTCATGAACGATGTAACCCGAAATATAAAAAACCTGGATCTTTCACCCGAGAAAAAAATGAAAGCAGCCTGTGACAGTATCAAACGCAGAATTAAGTGGAATGAACAGGAAAGTCTGCTTTCTACGGCGGAACTTGCCTATTCATATAGAAAAGGATCCGGTAATTCAGCTGATATAAATCTTACTCTTGTTCAGTTACTTAAAAAGCTCGATTTTACAGCATTCCCGATTGCTTTAAGTACACGTGAAAACGGCATCCTGTCCCCGGCATTTCCCTCTATTAATAAGTTGAACTATGTAATTGCCGGTGTTAATTATAATGGCAAAACTTATCTTTTTGATGCCACTGATCGTTGCCTGCCTTCAGGAATGCTTCCCTTCAGGGCTCTTAACGGACGCGGTAGAATAATTAAAACCGATATGTCGGACTGGATTGATCTGACTCCGACAGCAGAGGAAAAACAATCAGTATATTTTGAAATGAAACTGGATGAAAATGGCGAGATGTCAGGTAAGGCAACCTATACTAAAACGGAATATGCAGGATATTACCTTAGGGATGCACTCAGAAAACACAATAGTCAGGATGAGTATATAAAAGAGAAGGAAAGTCAAAATCCGGGACTTATAATTAATTCCTTTTCCTTTGAAAACTTAGACAGCCTGCAAAAACCTGTTCAGGAAATTTACGATATGTCGATTACCGGTTTTGCTGATATAATAGGTGATATGATCAGTGTAAGCCCCATGTTATTTGAAAAATTAACCAGCAATCCGTTTAAAATGGAAAAAAGGAAATACCCCATCGATTACGGTCACCAGATTAAAAAGCGTTTCATTATAAATCTTACACTTCCTGATGGGTATGAAGTATCAGAAATTCCTTCTCCATTAGCATTGTCACTTCCTTCGAAATCCGCTCGCTTTACTTACAACACCATTGTAAATAATAACACAGTCCAAATGATATGCAATTTCGAAATTGCGAAAATAATATTTACAGAAAGCGAATATGACTTGGTGAAAGAATTCTACAACCAGGTTATTGCAAAGGAAGCGGAAGTTATAATGCTTAAAAAGAAAAATTAACCATGAGAAGGCAGTTATTTTCAGTTTTCGTATTCATTATGAGTGTTCAGCTTTCACATGCAGGTGATGATCTGAAATACCCGGTAGCAGAAATACCTGATAGTCTGAAAATGGATGCCAAATTGGTAAAAAGGAATGAAGAACAGACATTTGAAATAAAATCGGTTGGAAAAGGCATTTTAACAATGTCATATGCCTATACCATTATGAATGAAAACGGTCTGGAACAGGCCATGCTTATTGTTCCTTACTCTCAAAAACTCAACAGGGTACACAGCATTCATGGTGCAATCTATGATATTTCAGGTAAAAAGGTAGAAAGCCTGGTAGCGGACCGAGTGGTAGATCAGAGCCTCATAGCAGGTTACTCTTTATATGAGGATAGCAGGGTTAAATATTTCCGGCCAAAAACACTATCATATCCCTTTACGGTTGAATATACTTATGTGATTGAATTTGATGGTCTGATGCAGATACCTGAATGGGATCCGGTTAACTCTGCCAACGTTTCTGTAGAAAAAAGTATTTTCAGGATTATTTGTCCTCCATCCCTTACATTCCGTTATCTTGAAAAAAACCTGAAAATAAAGGCCGATATTGTTAATGGAGAATCCGGTACAATTTATGAATGGAAAATCACCGGCGTTCCGGCTTTTGTTACCGAGCCTTTTAGCGGTCCACATGAAAATTTCTCACCCATGGTTTATGTTGCACCTGATAATTTTGAACTCGAAGGATATGCAGGTAATATGTCCACTTGGTCAGATTATGGAAAGTGGGGTATTCTTGTGAATCAGGGAAGAGACCAGTTACCGGCAGAAACTGTTGCGCTGATAAAAGAAAAAACTAAGAATTGCTCCGATGATAAAGACAAAGCTCGTGTCATTTATGAGTATATGCAGGACAAAACACGTTACCTTAATATTTCTGTGGGTATAGGCGGCTGGCAGACACTTCCGGCTGAAACTATTGACAGACTTGGTTACGGCGATTGCAAAGCGCTTTCAAACTATACTATGTCTTTACTTGGGGCTGCAGGCATCAAGGCAGATTATGTATGGGTCAGAGCCGGTGAAAACGAAGTCAACCCTGATCCATCTTTTCCTATGGATTACTTCAATCATGAGATCCTTTGCATTCCCACGGAAAAAGATACGATCTGGCTCGAATGCACGAATCAGCATTTGCCTTTTGGTTTTATCGGTACTTTCACTGATGACCGAAAGGTACTGATGGTTACTGATGAAGGCGGAAAGCTTGTCAATACAAAAATTTATAACGCCGATGAGAATTGTTACAACAGGAAAATTACTATTACACTTGGTGAAACAGGTGATGTAAAACTAATCAGTTCTACAGATTATAGAGGTATCCAATATTACAACCATCTTAGTTTATTCCTGGCAGGTACAGAGGATAAAAAACGGAAAATTCTGGATGACATCAATATACCAGGCACAGATATCCTGAATTTTAAATATTCAGAAAATAAAAAAGCAATTCCTGTTATAAATGAATATCTTGAACTTGGTATAATGCGCTATGCAACGATTTCGGGATCCCGATTGCTTATGCCGCTTATAGCAATTGACCGGCAACGTGATGTTCCGAAAATAGTAAAAAACCGTAAATCCGATGTTATTATCAGAAGATCATCCATATCAACTGACACCATTGCTGTCCTGATCCCTGAAGGCTTTACAACTGAAGTCATGCCTGCAGAAATTAAAACCGAATCAAGATTTGGAAAGTATTCCCTAAAAGTTATGCCTGATAATAACAAAGCGTTGATATGTGTGAGGAGATTTGAGTTATCTAAAGGGACACACCCTGCTTCAACATATATTGAATTGGTAAATTTTTATAAAAAAATAGCTCTGGCAGACAACTCAAAGATAAGTTTCAAGCGAATACAGCAGTAATTATTTCCACCTGCGATACTCACCTTTAAACGTGCAGACGGTTTTTCCGGCGGCATTGACAGTGGCGCTGCAACTCAACCCGCCCGACTCATTTTCTTTTGCCGATAGGGTGAAAAGCATTGCCGGAGATAATACCGGGGAAACAAATCCAAGATATTTAATATTTCCGGCTTTCTCCAGTATCATTCCAGTGTTGAAGACTAATTCGAGGATCTCTTTTACAATCTGAACGGTACAAACACCCGGAAGGATCGGATTTCCGGGAAAATGTCCTGCAAATACCGGATGTTCAGGGTTAAGAGCTACTTCTGCAGTTATGTTTTCACGCAATGCATCCGGGTTGAGGGCTGTAACCGTATAGAGTTCATTCAAAAGCATAAAGCCTTATTCAATTATCCTGTTCAGGTTGATGGACAAATTTATTGTATAATGCTCAATATTTACCGAATCGATACCGGTAACCTCGTTACCGTAAAAAGTTGCATGTACCTTGTTTGAAAGTCCCCTGATTTGCCTGGCCTTAACGGGCTTGTCAATGCCTGGAGCCAGAACATAATAATTCTTTTTGCATCCCTGGCTGTATTTGTATACCGGGTAACCTGTTTTCTTTTCAGTTAACTTCACCGGGCTGTCATCGTTGTAGTTCATCAGAACCATTCCGATATCATTTTTCAGCGTCCGTATCAGTACTTTCCTGTTCATCGGATCCATGATATAATACACTTTCATGTCGCCCGAGGGGTAAAACTCAAAGTCCATAACCTTAAGTCCCATCTGGGTAATCATCACCACCCTGTCGGTATCCCGTCCTATCGGCTTAACAACAAGGATCCCGCTGAAGTGGTTCTTCATAACATCAACCCGTGTATTGAACAGAAACCGGGCTGAATCGGGCTGAAACCATGATTGTGGCTTATCAGACACTTCCGTACCGGTTGAATTCCGGTAGCCCGGGAAGAGGGCAACCGAGCAGGAAACATTGATTAACAGGACAGATAAAACAACGTACAGGCCTGTTTTATTTAAAACTGAATTTTTCAACCGGTACTTCGGTATTAATCTTCTTATTTGTAAAATCTATTTTGGTGTAATCGCCGCCCGATTCGATCATACGGATCCTTGTCACAGTCAGATCGGATTTAGCAAACCATATCTGCACTTCGTTCAGCATTTTCCGCATGGCTTCTGCTTTTGGCTTCAGGCTTACAAAAAAACTCCTGTCGTCTTCAAAATAACCTATTGCAAAATCCTTGTCATTCTTAAGTATATCACCCTGGATACAGCCGCTGATGAACTTGTTCATTTCCTGGAACATCTTGTTCGACTGGATATCATATTGTTTCTGATTCTGTTCTTCTTTAACAAAAATCTTGTTGTTGCTGATGATGATCAGGTATTTATAGGGTTGAAGGTATTCCCACCGGATGTTGTTTTCCTTTTTAAAAATGAAATGACCTTTTGAAACAATCGTATTTGCAAGGACGCTCAGGTTTTTTTCCTGCACAAAATCGCTTTCAATTGTGTTCACATTTTGAGACATGGCTTCCAGCTTTGCTTTAAAAGCCGGTACATCCTTTACCGGTGATGCAGGGGGTTGTTGGGCAATGACTGAAGCACAAGCCTGTAAAAGAAAAGCAACAATATATGATTTAATATGCATATGCCTGTAAATTTAAGATTTTATCAAGGCGGGTAACCACAAGATTCCTGTCTTTCAGTTCATCCAGGAACTGGTCCAGCATTTTTACATTCCACGGTTTAGTGTCGTGTAAAAGTACAATATCTCCTGATTTCACCTTTTTATTCAGCCTTTTCAGAATAAGCGAATCATTTTCAATAACTGTATCATTTGATTTAAGGCTCCATCCGATAGAATAATAGTTCCTGCGGTTAATTGCTTTTGCAAGCGGCGGGTTAGTTACACCGTAAGGAGGTCTGAACATCTTTATTTTTTTCCCGATGACCGAGTAGACAATATTTTCAGTTTCTTTCATTTCTTCATTCATCCTTTGCCACGGGAACAGGTCAAAGAAAAAATGATGAGTATAGCTGTGGCTGCCTATAAGATGCCCTTCCCGATCCATTCTTTTCAACAGATCGGGATTAATCCCGGCCTTTTTTCCGATTATAAAAAAACAGGCTTTCACATTATGTTTTTTTAGGACATCCAGGATAAGCGGTGTTACCTGTGAATCGGGACCATCGTCAAAAGTTAGAGCAATTTGCCCTGATGTCCGGTTTCCTGTTGAAAATGATTTTATGTAGTAATCGGACCGTATTGATTTCGAACCCCAGGTCAACAGGCAGATAAAAGCAAAAATGATACCGGGATAGGCCCACCCGCTAACAGAAAAATAATAATCAAGCACTATAATGGCTGCCAGGGCAACCACAAAGAGTAACAATGTATTTCGGTAGTTCAGCATCTTTCAAGGAGAAACAGCGAATGATCAATTCCGCGCAAATGATTATACACTAATATACGGTTAATCTGCGGGGGAATATGAAACAGGCCTGACAGGTTATCTTTCAATAACACAGTAGCCAGATACAGGGCGAATGATGAAGCGGTATCATATTCTCCGCAGAACTTTTTAAAGGGAATGACTGGTTTGGCAGGAAATATATCATTAAGGACCCTGGAATATAACAAGTCCGTTTTCTGGTCTCCGTTATTGCCGGAGATCACCACATCAATGTCACACCGGGTAAGAGCCGCTTCATTCAGGAATTCCTTAACTCTTTCGGAAATGCTGTCTGCAGCTTCAGGCAAAAAGAAAGTATTCATATGCCTTAGTAAAACACCGGTTGACATATGCTTTTCCCCGGTGAGCATGAAGAAAGCAACCCCTTCACCGGGTATTGCTTTCCTCCAAAAACCCATGCGGCTTGTAATGGCGTATGAGGTTTCTGTAAGTTCGTCAAAGCCTCCGGCCAGTATATTCCGACCCGGATTTTCACTTAATTGCAACAGCGCATCTGTCATTGCACTTTCAAATGAAAATCCCCTATTGGTATAAGTAGAATTGTAACTATGACATTTAATGGCAAGGGCTATGGCCCCGGCCACTGTATTGTGTGTGGATTGAATAAAAGGTGTCGGATTCAGGAGTTTTTCATCATTGGTGTAAATGGAAGACAGGAACTTTTCGGTGTCTTCGAGGCAACCCAAACCCGTGCCGGCAATAATGGCATCAGGAGTGCTTACATCAGCCGATTTTAGGCACTTCAGAGCGGCGCAAACACCCATTTTAACAATACGACTCATCCGGCGGGCTACCATCGGATCAATATAATCGCGGTAAACCGGTTCAATGCATTTCAGGAACCGGGCTTCCGGAAATGACAGGATTTCCCCGGGGAAGCCCTCTTCAGAAAAAGTTTTCTGAGGCGAAATAACGGCAGTGCTGTGGATGTAGGCTTTCATATCAGGCTTCTGAAAAAATAAGGGAGGAATTATTTCCTCCGAATCCGAATGAATTGGACATTACATGGCTGATCCGTGTTCCTGTTGTGAATTCCCGGGCAGGTTCAAAGCCAAGCTCCTGCATTTTAGTATTGAAGTTCAGGTTAGGGAATATGCAATGGTTTTGGATGGCAAGAACACTGAATACGGCTTCTATACCGCCTGCTGCACCAAGTGTATGACCCGTATAGGATTTTGTGGAACTGCATGGAGGTATACCGGTTGAGAAAAGTCGCTCAATGGCAATCCCTTCTGAAAGGTCATTATTCTTTGTGCCGGTTCCGTGTGTATTGATGTACTGAATATCTGATGTTTGAATTCCTGCTGTCTGCAATGCTTTCTGCATGGCCAGGTATGCGCCGTTCCCGTCGGGTGATGAAGCCGTCTGATGATAGGCATCACAGGCATTGCCCCACCCTTTTACTACGGCCAGTACAGGCTTTGAACCTACAACCTCTTCAGATTCAAGGACAAGGAAACCTGAACCTTCTCCAAGGTTCAATCCGTTACGCGTGTCATCAAACGGACGGCATTGTTCACGGTCAAGGATCATCAGGCTGTTGAAACCGTTCAGGGTAAATTTCGTCAGTGAGTCGGTTCCACCGGCAATGACTCTTTTGGCTTTACCATGCTGAATCAGTCGCGCGCCCATCATAATGGCGTTAGCAGATGAAGAACAGGCAGTATTGATGGTAGATTGAAACCCGTTTATACCCAGGTTACGCGCTATGTCTTCGGTACCGGCTCCGCAATCGTGCCCTGCCGCCAGTTTAATTTTTCCTTTGTTGTGATTGAGCCTGAAGGTGTCATAGAAAACTTCAGTCCGATCCATACCACCAACAGTGGTTCCCGAGATGAGGGCCGTTTGTTCCAGGTCAGCATTGCTTAAAGCTGCCTGCCGTATAGCCTGTGTAACGGCTATCAGTCCCAGCAGGGCTGTCCTTGAATAATACCCGCGGATATCAGGATTTGCGAGGTTGTAAAGTTCTTCGTTTGATTTCTTAATTTCGCCTGCCGGAATCTCATCCTTGTAAATGGATTGGATCAAAGACAGATGCCCGATACCAGTCCGCTTTTCTGCAAGCGATTTCAATACTTCGGAAGAATTGCTTCCGGCAGCACAGATAATCCCTATCCCGGTAATGCAGACTTTAGGCACGATACAAGTTTAACCTTTGTTATTTGCCCTTATAAAATCAGCCATTGAACGCACTGATTTCAGTACCTTTTTTCCTTCATCAGCCGTTCCAAGTTTCAGGCCATATTTCTTTTCAAGCAAAACGATCAGTTCAAGGGCATCAATGGAATCAAGGCCCAGACCTTCAACAAACAGCGGTGCATTCTCATCGATATCATCAGGATTCATTTCAGTAAGATTCAACACTTCAATGATCTCCTGTTTAAGTTTTTTTATTAATTCGTCCATGTTAAATAGCCTGTGAGTAAATATTCCTGACATTTTCAGGGTCAAAAATAACAATTCCGCTGTTACCCGTATTTGATTTTTCAATCAAATACAATGCGGCATCATAATGATTTCCGTCTAGTTCGAGCCAGCCGCAAATACAGCTTTTCATAATGTCTTCGTCAAAAAGATCGGTTACATAGTCAACCAACTGTTTAAAATCAAAAGTCCTGCTTATGAAAAAAGCGCTTTCGCCAAAGAACTTATTCCGGATACAAATTTCGCCGATAACAATGTTAGCCAGGGTATAGACAAAAACAGAAGGACTTGGAAAATAGGCTGACCGGTCATTGATCGACTGCTGGTGGTTCCTGTCGGTTTCAATGGATGAACCGGCATTAAAGAGCAAAATGCCTGTTTCATCGCTTTTATACCTTGCATGGTAATCCCTTCCACCCAATAGCATTTCTGAAGCAAGGAAACCAAGTTTGCAGAGGAAATCCATTTTATGGAACTTAGGATAGTTCATATTGAAATTCCTGTAGATTTCAGGCAATAATGCTGCAACCTCAGTATTATGGCTTTCAAACAACAATTTGCCATCACGCGAAACCTTACCGTTTCGGATGATGCAGTTCCCGGTTATGTAGAGGTTGCTGCTCATGATCGTGAAATAAGTAATGATGCATTGCTTCCACCAAAGCCTGATGCAATTTTGAGCATAACACCTACCGGTTTATGAATGTTTTCAACGATCACGTTGATCGGGTTTGTCACTCCCGGGGTACTGAAACCATATGTTTTATACAGAATGCCTTCGCGCATCGAATTTATGCCGGCAATGGTTTCAATCAGCCCTGCTGCGCCCAGCGTATGCCCCCAGTATCCTTTAAGGCTGTTAACCGGGATATCGGCCATTCCGGCGCGGGTAAGTGCTATTGATTCCATCTCGTCGTTATACGGAGTAGCCGTTCCATGTGCAGAAACATAGCCAGGTCTTTTACCGGACTTTTTTAGCATGCGGTCGATGGCAATATAAAGTCCTTCCCCTGTACGGGACGGACCAGATATATGATTGGCATCGTTGGCAGTGAAGCCTGGATCTATAATGAGTCCGTCGTCTGAAAGATTTTTATCCCGCGTAATTACTAAAGTTCCGGCAGCCTCACCCAGTGAAAGTCCGTTTCTTTCGGCGTCAAAAGGTTTGCATGGCCCCTGGCAAAGTGACAAAAAAGAGTTAAATCCTGAAAGTACGAATTCGGTGACTATGTCGGCGCCGGTAATAATCACATGGTCAAACCGTCCTGACCTGATCATGCGGGCACCCGCAGAAATGGCGAGTACTCCTGAAATACAGGCGTTTGAAACAATAACGGGCTTATGTTTCAGATTAAAGAATTTCTGCAGGATTAAAGCAGTGTTCCAGAGGTACACTCTTGATTCTTCAAAGGGATTGCTTTTCAGGAGTCCGACATTCCCTTTTGTTGTGGAAAGGATGCACATAACCCTTTCGCCAGCAGGATCAATTTTATGGGAAGTAAGGGCATCCTTAACAGACCAGATTACAAATTTTTCAAATAAGGTAAAATCCGAAGATTTCCCCAGTATTGAAAATTCATCATCCAGCCTTTGCCGGTCAACCATGGAAGCCCAGAAAGGTGCCGGTGAAATGGTATCATTGGTGTGAAGCGCGATGCCCGTTTCGTTTGCCTTCAGCTTAACTGCATTCTCGCTGGTAGTAAATCCAAGAGACGAGATGATATTGTCCGATGCGATATAAACCTGTTCCAAAATAATTAAATCAGTTTATGTTTTTTCTTCCATTCAAGAAAAAACGGGGGAAAATCAAGTAGCAATTCCATGTCGGTATTAAGGAAAACCTGCACCGATGAACCCGTTGCCACCACCTCATCCGTATCATTCCTGTAAATCACATAGTCATATAGAAGCTTGGCCGCATCCGAATTGACAAACCGGGTTTCAATAACTGCCGTATCTCCGTATCTCAAAGGTTTCTTGTAATCACAGTTAATCTTAACAATGGGAATCATAAATCCCCTGCTGTAAAAATCCTGGTAATTAACCTGGTACAGGTTACCAAAGGCTTCACGGCCATCTTCGAAGTACTTTATATAGTTGCCGTGCCACACCACACCCATTGAATCCACATCACTGAATCTCACCTGGCTTTTGGTGCGACAAACTAGTTTTTCAGAACTCATAAATGCTCAAAAATTAAAACCCCGTTGCGGTTAAACAACGGGGGATAAATATAATTAAAACCTGACAGAGTCTGAAGGACCTGTAAGAGTTTTAATTTATTTGCCTTTCAGCCATATCTTCATGATATTAAATACTGATCCTGCCCAGTAATTCCTGAACCCGATTCCCACCGCTTTAACTTCAAATCTCTCCGAATCAATGATTTCCTTGGTGTCCTGGTTAAAGAATACCACGTAGTAACTTCCGGTTTGTTTCACCTTGTGCAGATCTTCAGCAACAAATATCAAACCCAGTCCCGATTTGCCCTTTGTATTGTATTTCGAAATAACGGCCTTAACATCTTCAGGAGTGATCGTATGCTCATCGCTGATAACAAGTGAACCCGGATCAATTTTCGAATTCCTTTCATTAACCTGGTCAATATCAAAAGCAACATCTACCTTATTGAACCATTTCTTCAGATCGAATTTTTCAGGTTCAGCCTGGATAAGCTGGTTGATCGATTTCAGGTATTGGTTGACAATAACCGTAGGGTCTTCGGTTACCAATGTAAATTTAGCCTTTGTAAAATCAATGCCATACCAGGTGATGGCCTTTTCATCTTTTGCCTGTTGTTTGTTTTGGGAAAACAAAGCAGAAGAAACGCAAAATGCCAGTGAAATCAATGCGAATAATAGTTTAGTCTTCATAAGTTTATGGTTTGTGATTGAAGAACGAAATTAATAAATATGATCGTCATTGCGAGGAGCTTGAATAATTTATGATGATTGCAATATGATTTTGCGACGAAGCAATCTGCCCGAACAGGCACACCCATACTAAGACTGATGAATAATTTTCATTCTTTGTATACTCTCCTGGCTAAGTACTTCCTGTGCCGGCAGATTGCTTCGTCGCAATAATTTCCTTTTATAATCATTGTTCTGTCTGGCTCCTACTAATGACGACTTTTAGTAATTCGTTGTATGCTAATGAATAACCCTGAAAGGGTTCAATTTGAATAACCGCGCGTGAAACCCGTGGTCCGGTGCTACGATCACGAACACAACTCTGAAAGAGTTGAATAATGCATAATTAAAATTGAACCCTTTCTGGGTTCTTGTCTGCTGGCATCATAATCCACGGGGTTCACCCGCGGTTATTCAGATCTCGCTACTTCGTAGCTATTCGTGAAAGCCCATGGTTGTCATATCATTGGATGATCCTTAATAAGGTGTTCTTACTCGCAATGACGGACTTATCCAGTATCCAGCATCACTTCCCCCTCTTCCACTCATAATACTCATCAATCATCTTTACATTATCCCAGTTCGGATAATCGATGGCCTGTGGAACGCCTTTAAGAAGCATGGCCCGGGGATTTTTCGGATTAAAAACAGGCCATTGAGGCAGGTTGACCCCGTTTGGATTCCCTGTTTTCACAAAATTGGTATAATATTCAACCATCATTTGAGAAAGCTTCCTGTCCTCGTCAGTGTATTTTATTTTCGGGTCCAGGTCAAGATGGTTGAAAACGTATGCCAGGTCAGAACCGTGATAGGGTTTGTTCGATTTAAAAAGCATGGTGGCTGGGGATGGCGGCAGTGTCTGATCGAAATAATACACATATACAGGAGCTTTTCCGTATTCATTTTGCAATGTTGCCCATTTATACGCGTACCATCCGAAGTATGAATCCCTTAGCAAATCGGCAGCGGATCGCCTGATGCTGTCGGATGTACTGCCAACAGGATACGTTTGCAGGATTTTATCCTTATAAGCAGTGCCAAACCGGTTTTGAAGATAAGCCGGGTAATCCTCCGGTTTCAGTCCGAGAATAAACAAAGTTCCTTCATCGGAAGTGCTGCCTATCAATGCAGGGACATCGGAAAACTTTCCTGACTTGTACACATTCTGAACTTCATCTGGTATAACAAATCCATCGATAACCGGCCAGTATGAAAATCCTGCTGTACCAGTCGTCTGTGAAGCAATCAATTTAGCAGGGTCAATGGCTCTCAACTCAGCCAATGATGTGGCACCCGTTTTCTTCTGAAATTCAAGTCCGTCCTGCTCGGCTCCTTTAAGAATTTCAACGGTTTCCTCTTCTTTTTTCATTGAAGCATAACCGAAATAACCTCCGCTGGCGGAAATTAATTTTTGAAACAGTCCTTTTGCAAGCGGAGAAGCGGCGAGGATATTCACCGATTGTCCGCCTGCTGATTCGCCAAAAATGGTAACGGAACCCGGATCGCCTCCGAAAGCCTGAATATTGTCGTGTACCCACTGAAGTGCGGCTACCTGGTCGAGAATACCGTAATTTCCAGAGACGTGCTTATCAGATTCGGCTGACAATTCAGGATGCGAAAGAAAACCAAGTGCACCCAGACGGTAAGCAATGCTGACAACAATAATACCTTTAGCTGCCAGCTTTTCACCATCGAGGGCAGGTTGTGAAGCAGTACCGATTGTGAATCCTCCGCCATGGATCCAAACCAGGACAGGAATTTTACCTGAGTTGGATTCGGCAGGCTTCCAGATGTTCAGGTACAGGCAATCTTCGGAAGTTCCATACCTGAGATCGGAAATACCGGGATAAACCGGCTGCGGACAGGCCGGGGCAAAATGGTCGGCTTTAAACACGTCGGCATGCTTGTTGGGGGGTCGTGGCGGTCGCCACCTAAGATCGCCTGTAGGGGGTGTGGCAAAAGGAATGCCTTTATATACGATTAAACCGTTTTCAACGACACCTTCAACAGGGCCCTGTTGGGTGTTGACAAGGGTTGAGGGGGCCTGGCAAAAAGAATGAGAGCAAATCAGCAGCGCCAGGAAAAAAGAAAATGAGGTTTTCATATATTGTTATTCATTGTTACCCGTTCAGATTACAATATTTATATTAAACCTTGCGTAGAGACGCGATTCATCGCGTCTTTGTCAGAACGTCGTTTGAACACGGCTGTTATAACAAATAAAACAGCACCCATAACCGTAACCCATCCCAACCAATCACCGAACCGTGAATACAGTGTATCAACCCTTTCAGGATGAATGGATGCATTCAGGATAACCGGGATGCCGCTTTCACAGCTCGCTTCCGAAGTCACCCGTCCATATGGATCGCTGACGGTTAATCTTCCTGTGCGGGCTGTACGTATTTCGGAGAATCCGTTCTCAACGCCTCTCATAATCGCCATTCGGGAATGAAGCCACCCGTCTACACTGAAATCCCATGCCGGAACACACAGGAATGACACCTTGTCCCTCCCATATTGGCTTATATAACCGGGATAATCCAGGTCCTTACAAATTGCAACGCCGGACTGAATACCACCAACACTGAACACTGCGGTTTTATTTCCGGGTTGAAACTGACTTTCAAGTCCCTTAACCAAATGAATCTTATCATAATCAGCAATAACATCTCCGTTATCATCGATCACCAAAGCTGAATTTCCTGGTTTATCGTTTTTATAATTACTATACCCTGTAATAATCGTAATCCGTCGTGTAATTGCAATGTTGCTCAGAATGGCAAAAATCGCAGAATCTATTTCCCTGTTTATATTCAGCGCTCTTTCGGGTAAAACAACCAGTTTTACATCAGGTGTGGCATATTTTGCTATTGCAGCAGCATAATTTTCAGCATGCTTTATTTCATACTGGTTTTCCTTTAATTCGAATTTATGGCTCTCTTCATTAAGGACAATTAACGAGACAGGTATCGATTTGCCAGGGGTATGGCTGGATAAACGAATCAATCCAAAAATAAAGACCATACCAATCAGGCTGATTCCTGTCAAAAGGAGAGGAATGAGTTCCTTTTTGTTTTTTCGCAGAATAAACAAGAGGGCCAGAAATGAGGCGATGAAACTTACAATAAATGTTATTCCCGATAAGCCGGAGACGGACGCAATCTGGATTATGGGAAGGAAATCAGCCTGGGTATAGGCAATGCTTGCTGCCGTTCCATCATAGGAAAACCTTGAAAATAACAATTCATAGGCTGTGATGAAGATGGGGAAGGCAAACACGGCATACCATGCTTGAACTTTGATCACCACAAACCGTGTAAGCAAAACAATCAATGCAAAAACCACGGTCAGCATAGTGACCACAATGAGTGCAGGCACCGGGGGCATAACACTTCCAAGGTAACCGAGCCATCCAAGCCGTCCCAGGAATGCTGCAATAAATGAAACAAGGAATGCCTTGCCGGCCCCTGAATTAAATGACAGAACAAGAATGGGGACAGGAGCTATCCATTGAAGGAAATATAATCTCCCCGACAAACCGTCAGAAAAATAGAAAGCCAGGGCGGACACAAGGATGCATAAAATTATAACCAGGATCTTCTTCATTGAATTAACTATTTAGAAAACAATTCATCGTCATTCTATTTTTGTGGGATGGTTATAATGTATTCTGAAATATGAATATAGGAATAATAATTGTGAATAATTTGATCATGATAATTAGGCTGCCAGAAGAAATCAGGGGCCATTTTACGGGCATTAATGGTACAGATACGTTAATATTGGTTGATTATAACACCTAATGTGGACGGTTTCCATTTTTGTGATGCGGCAACACCATACAGTATTTTTAGAATGTAATGAATTCGTATGATTTATATTTCACTTTTTTTCCCTTAAATACTGCAGGAACCAGTTTAGGATAGTAGCTTAATATTGACACCAGGTCATTTTCAATGTTTGCTTTGTTTTCACCTAGTTCGACTTCCGGCCATGTGCCTATATATTCTGCTTTTAAAAGGTTCCCTTTTTCTGATACTATAATTTCAAAAACAATACTTAAAGCTTCGAGATTATATCCAGTTTTAATATTCTGGTACTTGGCTCTAAGTACTGCCTCTCCCCTTTGTCTCATGTTAACGTATTCAGTTTCGCGCTGACAATTGGCAGGAAAAGTTGCCCATGTAAATACTTTCATCGTGTCAACCATTACATAAGCTCCAATAATATCTGTGGTTCTGGCGGAAAGATTAACTAAACTATTATCGCACCCATAATCTGTAGTAAACCTCTCTCCTCTGTATCCTTTGGCATGATATATACCGGTAATATTATTTGTGTATTTATCGGTTCTGATCACTTCTAAATAGCGATAATCGTAAGAGTCAGTTTTATTAAACTTCCTGTCATAAAAAATGGTATCAACATTTTTGCAGCAATGCTTATGGAACAACTGCGTAGCTTCGACATCGTAATATCGGTTTGCAGCAACGTTCAGGTCTTCACAAGCACCTAGAGTATCCTTCTCATATAATCGTGCTGCTGCCCTGTTGAAATATACGTTTTCATCTTTAAATGTGCATAATGCCATTGTAAGGAGGGAATCTGCGATTTTAAAATTTCCGGCACGTATTTGGTTTGTTCCGGTTTCAAATAGTTCTGAACCTTCTTTATTCTGAAAGTTTATTTGCGAAAATAAAGGGCAGCACATAAACATTAGCAAGCTGCAACTATACAACGATATTTTCATACAAGTCAGGTTTAATAGTTATGTGAATTGACAAGAACTGTTGGTCATATCGATTTCCGATAAAATAAATGAGTTTCCGACTACTTTGATTTGACGGCAATTGTTTGGGTTAATACGAATATATAAAAAATTCTGCCTCATGATTATTTTTAAACCACGAGGTCAGTAATACATGGCAGTCTTGTTTTTCTCTCTCTGATTTCGTTGATTTATGGCTGGGTAATACAAGGGTTGAGGTTGGAATTATGGTTTATCAACCACAACCCGCCATGTCCCATTATTTTGTTTTTTCCACACAAGAACATTGACACCTTTTTGTTCAATTCTTTTACCTGAATCGGGAGTATAATAACCACCCCATGGAACCACTGTATAGCCAATATCACCTGATTTTGCTACCTGCACATCCTGTATTGAACCGCTGATATAAAATCCCGGAAGTGCAAAACCACCTCCATAATTGGCTTTTATTTCTTCTATTCCATTATGAACGCCGGATGTAGGACTGATGAAAAGTGCTGCAGAATCATAATATGTTACAAAAAGATCCACATTTTTTTGATTAAGCGCTTTCAGAAGGCTGTCGGTTGTCTGCCGCAGCAATAAAACTTCCTTTTCCGGATCTGGTTTTGGTGTGCAGGATGCAATTGAGATTATTGCAGACAATAACAGGAGCAGAATTTGTTTATTCATTTGATGGGTTGATAGTTATTCAGGAAATTCGAAAGTAAGAGTAAAACTATTCCCTGCCAGTTGTTGGAACTGATTCGTCAACTGTTTCAAAGCTGATTTCATCAAACCAGACTTGTCCGGTACCGGCCAATAAAACACCGTATGCCAGGTTTATTGCGGTTTGAGGAACATCCAGAACAATCTCATACTTTTTCCAATCATTAGTTCCGGTGATCGATCGGTCTGTTTTACCGTCATGCATGTTATCAAAACTCAGTACTTCATAAGGTTCTTTTTTATCCACCCTGAGCCATAGTCCGGCCCAATTGGCAACATCTGCCGTTTTCACATACCCGGTCATTCTTACCCTTTTACCTGCATACTCATTAACAGGCGTATTTTTCATAATAGTGCCGAAGCCTGTAATTTCCGGAACAATTGATTTGATAGTCATCACATTTGTATCAAGCCGCTTCATATCGATATCAATATCCATGAAGTAGTTTTGAGGTTGGGTACCGGCTACAAACCAGTTGTCGGGAAGGTCAAACGAAATCAGGGTCATTGTCAGAATGACAAGCAACCATTTTGCTTGAAATGATTTCTGGGTTTTCATAGTATATGATTTAAAAGAACGTTTGCGGAAGAAACAGGAAGTAAAACATTGAAATTTACGATAAAAAGCAATTCGGTTTAATATATTTAGCTTAAAATTTCACCATACCCAACACCTAACACCCGGCATCCAGTATCCTGTATCCAGCATCCGGCATCTATTCCGACTTTTTTCCTTTTGAAAAAAACATTTTCAATACAGGAAATGAGGCTACAATTATAAAAATCAACAATATATAAACTGAATACTGCATAACATCCGGGTATGCTTTGCCAATAAAGAAACCCAACGGTACCAGCGTACAAACCCAAGTGACAGCTCCCAGAAAATTAAAAAGCAGAAACCTCCTAAACGTATATTCAGATGCCCCGGCTATCATGGGTACCAGAGTACGTACAACGGGCATAAACCTGCCCATGATAAAGGCCAGGACTCCATAACGGGTATAAAACCTGCTACCGCGTTCAAGGTATTCTTTTTTAAAGAATCGTGATTTATTATCCACAAACAACTTGGAGCCCAGCCATTTTCCTTTGAAATACCCTGTTAGATCACCAAGGAAAGATGCTATTACCATCAAAAGCAGCAATAAAACCAATGGCATTTCGAGGTACCGGGTTCCGCAAAACATTCCGGCAGCGAACAATAAATAATCGCCGCCCGGTAAAACAAATCCAAGGAAAAATCCGGTTTCTATATATACAACTGCCAGGATAAGGAGCAACCCTCCATATTCAATAAGATGGTGAGCATTGAAAATTGAATCTGCCATTAATGATTTTTATGTGATAACAACAACATAACGACTTTTGTTTAGGCAACCATCAGGCATTCATCCTGTTAAAATTTCATTATTAAATAGTAACTTTTCTTATAATTCGTAGTCTTTATAAAAATAGCATTAACGCTTGGACGACAAAGCCCTGATGGCGGCAGTGATTGCAGGAGACCCGGAAAAACTGGGGATTTTGTACGAGAGGTATAAAATGCCTCTTTATTCCTATTTTTACAAGTTCACAGGCGGAAATAAGCATTCGAGTGAGGACCTTGTTCAGACTGTATTTTACCGGGTGCTCAAATATAAAGAACAGTACAGGGGCACCGGCACATTTGTGGGCTGGCTGTTTACGATTGCCCATAATACGGGTATCGACTTTCATAAAGCAGAGAACCGGAAACCTAAAGCTTCAGCTGATCTTCGGGAAATAAAGGTATATGCTGATTCATTGCAGCGTGATGAGGAGTCCGCTTTATTGCTGAAAGCCCTGGGAAAGTTAAAACCCGACGATAAGGAAGTGCTTATTCTGAGTAAAATGGAATGCCTTAAATACAGTGAAATAGCTGTGATCATGAATTGTAACGAAAACGCAATCAAGGCAAGGGTGTTAAGGGCGCTGAACCGCCTTAAACAGATATACCTGAAACTCGAAAATGCATAATGGTGCTGTTATGAAAAAAGAAAAAAACAAGTCAGTATCTCCTGGTGATCTTCACGATAAAATAGGGAATATCCCTGTTCCTGAACCATCAGGTTTAATGGACGCAAAATTCAGGCTTCTCATTAAGGAAGAAAAGAAAAGACTGATGAAGCCGGAACTGATTTCCGAATTGAAGACGACACATCCTGCCGGCTATTATGTATTACGGATAGCTGCGGGTGTAGCCTTATTTCTTTCAGGATGGTTTACATCTACTGTAATTGGTACAAACAACAGGCAACAATTAACTTCACTGGGTAATGAAGTAAATATGCTTAGAGAAACGCTGGTTTTGGCGATGGTGCAGCAGAACTCGAGTGTAGAAAGAATAAAAGCAGTTCAGATGTCAAGTCAGTTGGGAGGTGATGAAAAAATAATTGAAAGCCTTCTCGATTTACTCACTTCTGATGAAAATGACAATGTGAGACTAATGGCCCTTGAAGAACTCATTAAATATGCCGATCAAACAGAAGTACGTGAAGGTTTGGTAAACTGCATTGCCAAACAAACGTCGCCGCTGGTGCAAATCAGGCTTGCCGAAATCATGATGAATATTCATGAAACAAGGTCGGTTCCTGAGTTTCAAAAAATACTACAGAATATTAACCTGAATTATACCGTAAAGAATAAAATTGATGAAACGCTGCACTCATTAACTGAAAACGTATGAATACTGCTGTATACAAGGGAATGCTCAGCCTGTTTTTTTTCATGATGCTGTTTGACAAGGGATTGGCCCAGCGTGATCAGATGATCATCAGTTTGTCTGATCCGGCTGCGCGAGGTATGCTTACTTTTTCAAATCCGAAAGGTTCGGTTAAGATTACCGGGTATTCTGGCAATACATTGATTATTGCAGCGACGACGCGTTTTAATTCCGGATCGGATAACGAAAAGACCGGAAGCAGCTTGTTTTCTGCCAGTGAAAAGAGCAACACGGTTACTATTTACAGAACTGAAAGCAACCGGACAATCGATTTTGATCTTAAGATACCCATTAACTTCTCACTGAAAGTAAGTTCACGTGATAATGGCAATGTAGAAATCATCAATATAAATGGAGACATTGAGGCCTCAAACACACAGGGAGATGTCATTCTTAAAAGCATTTCCGGATCGGCCGTAATAAACTCGGTGAATGGCAGCATATCCGCATCGTTCTTAAAAACTAATGCCGGTACACCCATGATGTTAACATCTCTTGAGGGAAGCATTGAACTTTTCCTGCCAGAAAAAACGAATGCTGAACTGAAAATGAGAAGTCAGCATGGAAATATATTTTCTGACTTTACGATTAAACCCATCCACAATACGGGGCAGTCTGCCGGATATAAAATGAATCCGGATGTAGGCTGGACTTCAGGAAAACTGAATAACGGAGGCCCCGAATATATGATCAGCACATATAACGGAGATATTTACCTGAAAAAAACAGGCAAAACCCTGTAACTTTTGTACCCGGATCAGGTCGTTATCCTAAAATTTAAAATTAATACCATGAAAAAGCCTTTTTTGATATCAGTTTTAACTCTTCTCTGCCTTTCAAACGGTTTTTCGTTTGCACAGAATAGCATCAATGGCAAATGGGAAGTGGTTCCCGAAAAGGGAACATTGCTTTTTGAACTGAGGAAACAGTTAAATGCATCCGACAGGGATAACTGGAATATGAATGAAAACATCAGTAAAGAATCTCTTACCGGATATAATCAGGGCGACAATATAACCTTTTCCCTGCGCAGGCCTGCAGGTGAAATTCAATTCAGGGGATCGGTTCATAATGACACCGGCGAGGGATCATTTACATTCAGTCCAGATGCAGCATACGTCAAATCATTAAAAGACATGGGTTTTGATTTAACAGGCAGTGAACTGCTTCTTTTTGCCCTAAAGAACCAGACTATACAATATGTTACAACCATGAAATCGCAGGGATTTGAGGATCTGACTAAAAGCAACCTGATCGCCCTCACTGCACTTGAAGTTACAACGGATTATATACAGTCAATAAAGAAGGCCGGATACGCTGACATCCCGGTTAATCAGCTCATTGCTTTCAAGGCTCAGTCAATTACGCCGGAGTATATTTCAGGAATCAGGGAATTTGCAGGGAAAGACATATCCACCAATGAAATCATCACTTTTGCGGCTCTCGGAATTGATACAAAATACGCTTCTGAAATGAGCAAACTGGGGTATGATTTGTCAGGTGACGACTTAATCTCGTTCAAATCAATGGGAATAACTCCGCAGTACATTTCAGAAATGAAATCATCGGGAATTAAAGATCTGGATTCTGATAAGCTGATTCAGCTCAAAGCCCAGAATATAACGCCTGAATACATTAAATCGTGCAGGAAAATGGGATTTGGCGATGTCTCAACCGATGATATCGTTCAAATGAAAATATTCAATGTCGACAAGGAATATGTTGATCGGATCAAGGCAGCAGGATATCCTGATATTTCACTTGAACAGCTTATTCAGTTCAGAATATTTAAAATTGATGAAGCCTTTATTAAAAAAGCCACCGAATTTGATGGAGCAAAACCCGACGTTGACAGACTGGTTCAGTTAAAAGCGGTTGGGAAGTAACCAACCTGTTAGCATCCGAAGGACCTGGCAGCGTTGTTAATTATAAGGACCAAACGCTGACAGGTCTGTCGACGCTGTAAGGTTTTTCCCGCCAAGCGTAGTATGCAACTACGCTTTAGGTTTATCTCCAATTCCAATTACCTGAACTGCCTTTTCAAGAAATGGCGATTCAAAAGTAGCTGTAATTTCTCCTGTATCAGCCGTAGCCTGGATGTAAACCCGCAACTGGCCGTTTTTACACCGGCGGACATGATCATCCATATTTACAGAATGCCAGTTCGACGCGTTTTCAATGCCCAGTAATTTGCCCGGACCTTTAATCCTGCATGTAATTTCGTTATCGGCCAGGTTTACCAGGTTACCATCCTTATCTGTTACCGAAATGGTAAGCATGGTTACATCATTTTTACCTGCCGGGATTTCCTTAACTTCAGTACAGGTAATGGCTGCAGGATATCCTGCTGTAAAAACCATATCTTCAGATAATTTGCTGTTTCCTGAATATGCCACTGCTTTTAACATGCCCGGTTCATAAGCGATATCCCAGTAATTCACTCCCGTTTCAGCATTGCGTTTCTGTCGTTTGCCGATTACATTATTATTCATTGTAAGTTCAACTTCCTCGCAGTTCGTGAAACAAACCACCCTGATCGTATCACCTTTCTGGTAATTCCAGGATCTGGTATTATCAAACCCATTGTAAAAACGCCTTCCGGCTTTTGCCGTGCCCATATAAACCATCGGTTTCTTACTCCACAGCGATTGCCTGTAATAACCGATAGGTTTAATGTTGTTGGCCATATCGAGCAGTCCTGCAGAAGAACCCCTTGATGGCCAGGGACCTGATTCTCCCATATAATCGGCACCTGTCCATAAAAACTGGCCGAATATGAAATCGTTGTCAGCGACACTTTTCCAGGCCTGGATGTCGTGCCTGTTTTCGCTTCCATACAATACCCTTTTCGGATATTTCGCATGGTCCGTTTTATACCGGTATTCGGTGTAATTATAACCAACTACATCAAGAATCTCCGGATACGTTGTCTCATTCGACATTACAGCTCCTGCCAACGCACCGGTTACCGGCCTTGAAGTATCAAATGACCTTACTACAGCGGCCAGCACAGCGGCAATGTCCCCTATTCGTTGTGCACTGGGCTGACCGGGCTGGAATCCTGATACATGATACTGTTCGATACCCTCTTTGTCGAGTATCGTGTGAGTATAGGGATCGTTGGGGTAATCCACCTCATTTCCGATGCTCCACATAAAGACCGACGGATGATTCCTGTCGCGCAAAACCATCGATTCAACGGTTTCCCTGCCATGTTCCCTGAAATATTCTGCTTCACCCTGGAAACCCGGTTCGCCCACATTCCATCCTACAAGCCATTTTTTCTTCGGATATTCCCATTCATCAAATGCCTCATCCATCACAAGCATTCCCAGCTCATCACAAAGATCATACAGATCGGAAGATTGCGGATTATGACTCATCCGGATGGCATTGCATCCGATTTCTTTCAAGCGAAGGATTCTTTCTTTCCAAACCACTTTGGGTACAGCGGTTCCAAGTACTCCGGCATCGTGGTGCAGACAGACACCTTTAACCTTCATCCAATTATTATTCAGAGCAAAGCCTTTATCCGGATCAAATTTTAAATACCGGATGCCTACATTGACAACATTTTCGTCAACCTTTTTCCCATTTTCAGAAAGGATAGTCCTGAGTTTATAGAGGTAAGGATTGTCAATACCCCACAATTGAGGGTTCTTCAATGTCAGAGTCTGATCCTGGGTAAATTTTCCTGATTTGGATGCAGTTAATTTCCTGCTTGCTGAGGCTACCACTCTCCCCTCTTTATTGAGCAGCTCATGAATGATCTCGATGGCGCCGGACTGCGGCAATTCTTTTTTAAAATTGGTTTGTACGCGGATCAGGGCTGAATTCCCATCAACAGATTCCGAACGGTAAAACACACCCCAAAGATCGATGTGCGTGTTGTTTGCCTCCACAAGTCTCACCGGCCTGTAAATCCCGGAGCCCGTATACCATCGTGAATCCGCATCTTTGCTGTGATCAACCCTTACAGCCAGAATATTGTCCTTGCCTGCCCTGATATACGGCGTGATATCATACATAAACGAAGTGTACCCGTCATAATGTTTGCCCAGCCATACACCGTTCAGATAAACTTCGCTCTTGTTATAAACGCCTTCAAAATATAAATAGAAACGCTTACCTGATTTATCAGCCGGAACAGTGATTTTCGTGCGGTACCATCCGATTCCGCCCGGCAAAAATCCCATGCAGCTGGCATACTGGGGACTTGGTATCTGTTTCACGCTCCAATCATGCGGAACCTGCACGTTTTCCCATTTCGAATCATCAAGCAATTCATTCTCACCATATTTAACATCTCCCAGCATAAACTTCCAGTCATCAATTGTATTGGATTGTCCAAATCCCTGTGCAGAAAGTGAACCGGCTTTTAAGGCAAGGAAGAAAATTAAAATGATTCTGCTGATCTTTGTGGCTGACATGGCTTCGTTATTTGATGGTTAAGGTTTATCTTTTGCTATGATTATCTTTTTTGTTTGAGAGGACAAGTCGCCTCTTCCTGACACCAGGTACACCCCGTCAGGTAAATCAGATGCTGACAATACTGCAAGGTTCTGACCGGGTT
The DNA here is from genome assembly GCA_035299085.1 of Bacteroidales bacterium. NCBI lineage: Bacteria > Pseudomonadati > Bacteroidota > Bacteroidia > Bacteroidales > Bacteroidales bacterium. The sequence goes on from DATGXG010000048.1 coordinate 230,408, forward strand.
TAATATTTTTTACCTGCAACAGGCTTCCAGAAACAGAATACAGCATAACCTGCCGGAAAGCGCCTCCCGAGCTAAACGTAGTAGTAATCTGATCTCCTGCCTGATTTAAGAAAGCATCAAATTCCGTTGTATTTGTTTCAGATATACCGGTCGGGATAACTTCAAGTCCAGCGGTATAAGTGACCACTGATCGTGCAGGTACAACCAGATTTTGCGATGACAGATCGATATCCTGTTTCAGGAGATTTGAGAAATCGTCGGTAAGAAACAGGGCCGGATTCTTTATCGTTTTTTCATTGGCAAATGCCAGTGAGACCGCCCTGGCTTCTCCTGTGAAATTCACTGCCACAAGAACCAGCTGGTTTTCCTCATCGTTTGTATAGGCTGAAAAAACAACATCCTGGTAAGTGTCTTTCAGGCTTAGTGCATCGGAACGGGTAGTTTCCACCCGTTTCATTTCGGGCCGGATAAAATGGGAGAAATTTCCAAGTGTATACAATAATTTGGTAGGGTGATACTCCCCGTTATTGTTGGCTAAGTTGGTAAACACTTCGATTAAAGCAA